>NZ_JBSGYY010000003.1:0-126523 GCF_053610705.1 Streptomyces sp. NPDC054872
ACCGCCATCCAGGACCTCGCTGAGCGCAGCGACCACACCCTCCGCCGCAATACACACCATCCGACCCAACGCCCGCGGATCCAGACCGTCGACCGCCAGCACACTCACGTGCAGCCCCACGCCGTCGTCGCCCACCCCCACGGCCAGGGGATAGTTGGTCTGATCCCGGGCGGAGATCGTTCGGATCCCTGCGAGCGGGCGCTCCTCGTCACCAACCTCAGGTGTGGTGTGCCGGTAGTTGAACAGCGACGTGAACAGGGGCATGTCGCCTGCGACGCCGCTCGCCCGCTGGGCCATCGCCAGCGGCGCATGCTCATGCTCCAGCAGCGCCGCCAGCTGGTCCCGCATCTCCTCGACGGCCGCACGCACCCCGACGCCAGTGGTCCGCACGCGCACCGGCAACGAGTTCATGAACGGACCCAGCACCCGGTCGGCACCCGCACCCGCGTTCATCCGGCCGAAGAGCATGGTGCCGAACACCACGTCATCCCGACCCACGAGGGCGGCCAGAACCCGCGCCCACGCCACATGCAAGACGGTCGCCGGGCTGACACCCAGCTCCCGTGCCACCCGCCGCAACTCGACCACCACGGCGTCCGGCACGTGCAGCAACTCACGGACCACATCCGACCCGTCGCCGCGTACGTCCAACAGGCCGTAGGGGGCGGTGGGTTCGGTGACGTCGCCCAGGAGGTCGGCGAAGAACCGCTCGTGTTGCTCGCGGGGAACCGCACGCGTCTGGGCGACGAAGTTGCGGAACGGCAGTGCGGGGGCCAGCTGGTCGGCGGCGCCGGACAACACCGCCCGCAGCTCGTCCAACAGCACGTCCATGCCGACGTGGTCCTGCACCATGTGATGCATCCGCACGACGGCCAGCCAGCGGCCCTCGGGTGCCTCGGCCACGTGCAGGTCCATCAACGGCGCGCGGACAACGTCCATCACGAGTCCGGCCCTGGCGACCAGCGCCTGCCCTCGCTGCTTCGATTCCATGGCGTCGAACTCCAGGGAGTGCTCGACGACCGGCAAGTCCGCGTGCCGCCACACCACCTGCACAGGCTCACGCAGGCCCTCCCACACCACACCTGTGCGGTAGATGTCATGCCGATCCACCACCTGCTGCAACGCCCTCGCGAACTCATCGAGCCGGGAGCGGGAGTCGAACTCCACGACCCGCACGGTGAGATACACGTCCCCGCCACTGTCGGCCATGAGGTGGTGGAAGAACATGCCTTCCTGCAGCGGCGCCAGTGGATAGACGTCCGCCACATTCGACGCCCCACCGTCGACCGTCGCAACGATCCGGTCGATCTCGGTCTGCTCCAGCTCCACCAGGGGCAACATGTCCGGCGTGATCTGCTCGGCGTCTGCGGGGATCAGGTTCTCCGGCACCTCGACAACGCCGACACCTGCCACCCCCGCCAGGCCCGCGGGCGTCGGCGTCTCGAACAGCGCCCGCACGGAAACCGACACACCCCGGACGCGCAACCGCTCGACCAGCCGGACGGCGAGCAGAGAGTGACCACCGAGCTGGAAGAAGTTGTCGTCGACCCCGACCACGTCCACACCGAGCACCTCGGCGAAGGCGGCGCACAAGATCTCTTCCTGGACAGTGGCCGGCGCACGGCCTGCACCGGTGGTGAACTCCGGTGCCGGGAGGGCCTTGCGGTCGAGCTTGCCGTTGACCGTCAGCGGCAGCTCCGGCAGCGTCACGAAGGCGGCAGGCACCATGTACTCCGGCAGCCGCGAGGCCACCAACTCGCGCAGCCCCTCGGGCTCCACGCCCTCACCGGCCACCACATAGGCCACCAACTGCCTTTCACCCGGGCCGTCTTCGCGGGCGATCACCGCGGCCTGCGTGACGTTCGGGTCGCTCAGCAGGGCGGCTTCGATCTCACCCGGCTCGATACGGAACCCACGTACCTTCACCTGCTCGTCCGCGCGCCCGGCGAACACCAACTGCCCGTCCGGAGTCCACTTCGCCAGGTCCCCGGTCCGATACATCCGCTCACCGGAACCCGGACCGAAGGGACAGGCCACGAACCGCTCAC
This sequence comes from Streptomyces sp. NPDC054872, assembly GCF_053610705.1. NCBI lineage: Bacteria > Bacillati > Actinomycetota > Actinomycetes > Kitasatosporales > Streptomycetaceae > Streptomyces > Streptomyces sp. NPDC054872. The sequence continues at coordinate 2,049 of NZ_JBSGYY010000003.1, forward strand.
CCGTCAGCCGCGGTTGACCGACGTAGCCGCGCGCCAACCCGGCACCGGCGACGTACAGCTCACCGGCGACCCCGACCGGCACCGGCTGAAGGGCGTCATCCACCACAAACAGACGCGTGTTGGCAATCGGACGGCCGAACGGCACCGCACCCAAACGGCCGGCATCCACCGTCTCGGCAGCCACCATCACCGTCGCCTCAGTCGGCCCATAGGTGTTGACCAGCCGACGCCCAACCGACCACCGCCGCGCCACACTCTCACTGACCGCTTCCGCACCCACCAACACCGTGCCGACCTGCGCCAGATCCTGCGGGTCCAGCACCTCCAGCAATGACGGCACCACACTTGCCGCCCTAACCCCCTCCAACTCCCGCAGACGCCACGGCTCCCGCCGCTGCTCCTCACTCGCAACCCACAACGTGGCACCCGAAGCGAGCGCCACCGCCACATCCAGCACCGACGCGTCGAAACTGAACGACGCGAACTGCAACACCCCCACACCCGGCCCCGCACCCATCACCGGACCAAACACCGACACCAAATTCGCCACCGAACCGTGCGAAACCCCCACACCCTTCGGCATCCCCGTCGACCCCGACGTAAAGATCACATACGCCAACCCAGCCGGATCGACAGCCACATCCAGTGCCATCTCCGACACATCGCCAGAGCTCTCCAACTCCTCCGCCCCAACGACGACCTGCACCCCGGCGTCAACGAGCATGACCTCCACCCGCTCCACCGGCAGCGCCGCATCAATCGGCAGATACGCCGCCCCCGCCTTCCACACCCCCAAAATCCCCACAACCATTTCCGGACCACGCGGCAACCGCAGCCCCACCACCGACTCGGCGCCCACCCCCCGACCACGAAGCCAACTCGCCAGCCGATTCGCCGCCACATCCACATCGCCGTACGTCAGCTCCACACCCTCAAACACCACCGCAACCGAACCAGGAGCCTCGGCCACCCGCTCCGCAAACAACCCCGGCACCAACGCATCCACCACATCGACAGCCGTGTCATTCCACTCCGACAACAGCCGATCCCGCTCGCGAAGCTCGAGAATGTTCAACGCGCCAAGTCGAGTCTCGGGAGCGCCGTTCAGTGTGTCTGCCAGTGCTTCCAACACGCTTCCTATCGCCGTGCGCACCAAGTGGCACACGGCGGTCACATCAATCGGCTTGACGGCTTCCACACTGATACTGAGATCGTTCGGCCCGAGGTCATTGATTGCCACGGTGAGCGGATAGTTGGTCCGCTCCCGTCGAGAAATATGCTGGATTCCCTCGAGCTGCCGTTGTCCGGTCGCGTCTGTCTGCTGAACGGCATGGCGGTAGTTGAACAGCGAGGTGAAAAGGGGAGCATCCCCCGCGACTCCGCTGGTCCGCTGGGCGACGGCCAGCGGAGCGTGCTCGTGCTCCAGCAGTCCGGCCAGTTGGTCCCGCATCATCTCGACTGCGGCGCGTACCCCGACATCGCCGGTCCGTAGGCGTACCGGCAGCGTGTTGATGAACGGGCCGAGCACCCGGTCGGCGCCCGCGCCGGCGTTCATCCGGCCGAACAGCACCGTGCCGAACACCACGTCCTCCCGCGCCGACAAGGTGGCAAGGACCCGTGCCCAGGCCACGTGCAGCACGGTCGCCGCGCTGACGCCCAGCTCACGCGCCACCCGGCGCAGGGCCTCGGTCACCTGGCCAGGCAGAGGCAACAGCTCGGCGCGGAGGTCAGCGTCGTTCGCCTGTACTTCCAGCACCCCGTAGGGGGCGGTGGGCTCGGTGACGTCTCCGAGCAGCTCGGCGAAGAACCGCTCGTGCTCCTCCCGCGGCACCGCACGCGTCTGCGCCACGAAGTTGCGGAACGGCAACGCCGGCGTCAGGTCTGCGGCCCTCCCGGACAGCACGGCTCGCAGCTCGCCCAACAGGACGTCCATGCCGAGGTGGTCCTGCACCACGTGATGCATCCGCACGACGGCCAGCCAACGGCCCTCCACCACCTCGGCCACATGCATGTCCACCAGCGGCGCACGACCCAGATCCATTGCCGACCCGGCTCGTGCCATCAAGTCCTCGACCAATGAAGAGGGTTCCGTACCCTCGACCTCCAACGTGTGTTCGCTGAGAGGGAGTTCGGCCTGCCGCCATACCACCTGCACGGGCTCGGTCAGCCCTTCCCACACCACACCCGTGCGGTAGATGTCGTGCCGGTCGACGACCTGCTGCAACGCCCGCGCGAACTCGTCCAGGCGGGAGCGGGAGTCGAACTTCAACACGCGAGCGGTGAGGTAGACGTCTTCGCCCTCGCCGGCCATGAGGTGATGGAAGAACATGCCTTCTTGCAGCGGCGCCAGTGGATAGACGTCCGCCACATTCGACGCCCCGCCGTCGACCGCCGCCACGATCCGGTCGATCTCGGTCTGCTCCAGCTCCACCAGGGGCAACATGTCCGGCGTGATCTGCTCGGCGTCTGCGGGGATCAGGTTCTCCGGCACCTCGACAGCCCCGACACCTGCCGCCCCCGCCAGGCCCGCGGGCGTCGGCGTCTCGAACAGCGCCCGCACGGAAACCGACACACCCCGGTCCCGCAGCCGCTCGACCAGCCGGACGGCGAGCAGAGAGTGGCCGCCGAGCTGGAAGAAGTTGTCGTCGACCCCGACCACGTCCACGCCCAGGATCTCGGCGAAGGCGGCGCACAGGATCTCTTCCTGGACGGTGGCCGGCGCACGTCCTGCACCGGTGGTGAACTCCGGTGCCGGGAGGGCCTTGCGGTCGAGTTTGCCGTTGACCGTCAGCGGCAACTCCGCCAACGTCACAAACGCGGCAGGCACCATGTACTCCGGCAACCGCGAGGCCACCAACTCGCGCAGCCCCTCGGGCTCCACGCCCTCACCGGCCACCACATAGGCCACCAACTGCCGTTCACCCGGGCCGTCTTCGCGGGCGATCACCGCGGCCTGCGTCACGTTCGGGTCGGTCAGCAGGGCGGCTTCGATCTCGCCCGGCTCGATACGGAACCCGCGAATCTTCACCTGCTCATCCGCACGCCCCGCGAACACCAACTGCCCGTCCGAAGTCCACTTCGCCAGGTCCCCGGTCCGATACATCCGCTCACCGGAACCCGGACCGAAGGGACAGGCCACGAACCGCTCACCCGTCAGCCGCGGTTGACCGACGTAACCGCGCGCCAAGCCCGCTCCGGCGACGTACAGCTCACCGGCGACCCCGACCGGCACCGGCTGAAGGGCGTCATCCACCACAAACAGACGGGTGTTGGCGACCGGACCGCCGAACGGCACCGTGCCCGGTCGCCCCGGGTCCACCGTTCCGATCGCGGTGATGACCGTCGCCTCGGTCGGACCGTAGGCATGCACCAGATCACGCCCCGGCGACCAGGTGCGCGCCACCGCCTCACTGACCGCCTCAGATCCCACCACCATGGGACCGACCTGCGCCAGATCGTCCGGGTCCAGCACCTCCAACAACGACGGCACCACACTCGCCGCCCCAACCCCCTCCAACTCCCGCAGACGCCACGGCTCCCGCCGCTGCTCGTCACTCGCGATCCACAGCGTGGCACCCGAAGCGAGCGCCACCGCCACATCCAGCACCGACGCGTCGAAACTGAACGACGCGAACTGCAACACCCCCACACCCGGCCCCGCACCCATCACCGGACCAAACACCGACACCAAATTCGCCACCGAACCGTGCGAAACCCCCACACCCTTCGGCATCCCCGTCGACCCCGACGTGAAGATCACATACGCCAACCCAGCCGGATCGACATCCACCTCCAGAGCCGCGCCGGAAGAGCCGGCCGACCGCTCCAGATCCTCCACACCAACGACGACTCCCACCCCGGCATCAGCAAGCATGAACTCCACCCGCTCCACCGGCAGCGCCGCATCAATCGGCAGATACGCCGCGCCCGCCTTCCACACCCCGAGAATCCCCACGACCATCTCCGGACCACGCGGCAACCGCAGCCCCACCACCGACTCGGCGCCCACCCCCCGACCACGAAGCCAACTCGCCAGCCGATTCGCCGCCACATCCGCATCGCCGTACGTCAGCTCCACACCCTCAAACACCACCGCAACCGAACCGGGAGCCTCAGACGCCCACCGTTCGAAGGACGCCGGCACCGATACACCCGGCACCTCCGACGCCGTGTCGTTCCAGCCCGACACCAACTGCGCACGCTCGTCCGAGTCGAGTACGTCCACCTGGCGCAGCCGCAGCTCGGGGGCCGCGGTCACCGACTCCAGCACGCGACCGAACCACACCGTTATCCGCTCGGCCGTCTCCGCCTCGAACAGGTCCGCCGACGCGATGAGCGTGCCTCGCAGTCCTGCCGGGCGACCCTCCTCGTCAACCACCTCCGACAACGACATTTCAAGGTCGAACTTCGACACCGACCTCGCGCTGTCCAGCTCCAGCGGCACACCTACGGCATGCGCCTCGGGCAGCTCCAGCGCGGCACGCTCGACGTTCTGCACCGTCAGCATCACCTGGAACAGCGGATGCCGCGCCAACGAACGCTCCGGCGCCAGCTCCTCCACTAACCGCTCGAACGGCACATCCTGGTGCGCCAACGCACCCAGGCTCGCCTCCCGCACCCGGCCCAGCATCTGCCGGAACTCCGGGTCCCCCGACAGATCCGTGCGAATGACCAGCGTGTTGACGAAGAACCCCACCAGGTCGTCCAACGCCTCATCCGTACGACCCGCGATCGGCGACCCGATCGGAATGTCGGTACCGGCACCCAGCCGCGACAACGTCACCGCCAGCGCCGCCTGCGCCACCATGAACACCGTCACGCCCTCGGCGCGGGCAAGGTCGATCAGCTGCTCGTGCACGGACGTCGGCACCCGAACCTGCACCGCGTGACCGACACGACCGGCCACCGCGGGACGTGGTCGATCCGTCGGCAACGCCAACTCCTCCGGGGCACCGGCCAGCGTCTGCCGCCAGTACTCCACCTGCTGCGACAGCAGACTGTCCGGGTCAGACCCCTCGCCCAGCAACTCCCGCTGCCACACCGCGTAATCCGCATACTGCACCGGCAACGGCTCCCACACCGGGACCTCGCCGCGCAGCCGCGCCTCATAAGCGGTCGAGACATCCCGCGCGAGAGGACCACGAGACCAGCCGTCAGAGGCGATGTGGTGCATGACTACCAACAGCACCTGCTCGTCCTGACCCACCTGCTCGACTTGGCCGACCTGACCCACCTGGCCGTCCTGGCCGTCCTGGCCGTCCTGGCCGACCTGGAACAGCCACGCCTTGATCGGCAGCTCACTCGACAGGTCGAAGGCATACCGCGACGCCTGGGACACCGCCCCGGCCAGCTCCTCCGGCTCCACCTGGCAGACCTGAAGATCCCAGTCCAGGTCCCGCGGGCCGAGGATGTGCTGGTAGGGCTCGCCGTCCACGGCCGGGAAGACCGTCCGCAGCGACTCATGCCGCCCGATCACATCCCGCAACGCCGCACCCATCGCCTCGACGTCCACGCCACGCATCCGGACGGGGGTGGGAATGTTGTACGTCGGGCTCGGACCCTCCAACTGGGCCAGGAACCACAGCCGTTGCTGCGCGAACGACAACGGCACCCGCCCCGGCCGCACTCCCGCCCGCAACGGCAGACGAACCGGGCCCGCGCCCTCGTCGGTGAGACGCGTGGCGAGTCCGGCGACGGTGGGTGCCTCGAACAGGGCCCGGACCCCGATCTCCACTCCCAGCACGGCGCGGAGCCGCGAGATCAGCCGGACAGCAAGCAGCGAGTGTCCGCCGAGCTGGAAGAAGTTGTCGTCCACACCGATGGACTCCAGCCCCAGCACGTCGGCGAAGGCGGCGCAGAGGATCTCTTCCTGGACGGTGGCCGGACCGCGGCCGGCGCCTGCGGTGTACTCGGGTGCCGGGAGGGCCTTGCGGTCGAGTTTGCCGTTGGCCGTGAGCGGCAGCTCCGGCAGCGTCACGAACGCGGCCGGGACCATGTACTCCGGCAACCGGCCCGCCACGAACGCACGCAGATCATCGAAGTCGAGATCTTCGGTATCGGTCGGCACGAGGTAGGCCACCAACCGCTTGTCCCCCGGGTTGTCCTCACGTACCACCACCGCGGCTTGTGTGACGTTCGGGTCGGTCAGCAGGGCGGATTCGATCTCCCCGGGCTCGATACGGAACCCGCGGACCTTCACCTGCTCATCCGCCCGGCCCAGGAAGGCCAACTGCCCCTGCGGGGTCCACCGCACCCGGTCCCCGGTCCGATACATGCGCTCACCGGAGCCCGACCCGAAGGGGCAGGCCACAAACCGCTCACCCGTCAACCCCGGACGGCCCAAGTAGCCACGCGCCACCCCGGCACCAGCGATATACAACTCACCGGCCACCCCCACCGGCACCGGCTGAAGCCCGGCGTCCAGTACATACAGCCGGGTATTGGCGATCGGCCCACCGATCAACGGCTCTCCGACATGCCCCGCCTCGATCTGTGCGGATGTGGACCAGATCGTGGTCTCCGTCGGCCCGTACACATTCACCACCCCGGCGGCCGCCTGCGCCAGCCGGGCCGCAAGGTCCGCCGGCAGCGCCTCGCCACCGACCAGCAACCGCACCCCGCCCAGATCCACCCGACCACCGGCCAGCACCGACCGCCACAACGTCGGCGTGGCCTGGATGACACTCGCCCCGCTCTCCCGGATCGTGCGGCCAAAGGCATCCTGGTCATAGACCAGCTCCTTGGCGCCCATCACCACCGCGGCGCCCTGGGTGAGCGGCAGGAAGAGTTCCAGACCGGCGATGTCGAACCCGACCGTCGTCAGCGCCAGCAGCCGATCCCCACGGCCCAGACCCAGCTGCTGCTGCATCCCAACCAACAGATTCGCCAGCGCCGCACGCGAGACAACCACACCCTTGGGCCGCCCCGTCGACCCGGAGGTGTAGATGACATACATCGGATGGCCGCCCACCACCGGCACCCGACGGTCCGCATCCGTCACATTCGCCGCCGAACACGCACCGATCTCAGCAGCCGTCACCACATCGTCCACCAGCGCCACCGGACCACCAGCCGGCACCAGCCCCGCCAGCTGCACCGACGACAGCACCGTCACCGGCGCACTCTCCGCGAGCATGAACTCCAGCCGCTCGGCCGGATAATCCGTATCCAGCGGCAGATACCCCGCACCCGACTTCGCCACCGCCAACAACGCCACCAGCAGCTCCACCGAACGAGGCAAGGCCACCGCCACAAACCGCTCCGGCCCCGCCCCCCGCGCCATCAACCACCACGCCAACCGATTCGCCCGCTGGTTCAGCTCCACATACGACATCTCCTGGCCGTCGGCCACCACCGCGACCGCGTCCGGGCACCTGGCCGCCCACCCCTCGAACCGCTCCACCCAACCCACATCAGGCACGGCCACGGCAGTCTCGTTCCACTGCCCGACCACAAGATCGTGCTCTGCCGCATCGAGCATGTCCACCGCATGCAAGGCAATGCCCGGAGCAGCAGTGACCGCATCCACCACACGCACAAACCAGTCCGCGATCCTGGAAGCCGTCTCCGGCTCGAACAGGTCCACGGCGGCAGTCACGGAGCCCTCCAGCCCCGCCGGCCGGCCCTGGTCGTCGACCACCTCGTGCAACGCCACGTCCAGGTCGAACCGTGCTGAGCTTCCTGCCCCGTGAAGCGCCTCGGTGTCGATGCCGGGCAGTTCGAGTACCGCACGGTCCAGGTTGCGCAGCGTCAACATGACCTGGAACAGGGGGTGCCGCACCAGCGACCGCTCCGATGCCAGCTCCTCGACCAGCCGCTCGAACGGCACATCCTGGTGCGCGAACGCGGCCAGGCTCGCCTCCCGTACCCGCGCCAGGATCTGCCGGAACTCCGGATCGCCGGACAGATCAGTGCGGATCACGAGCGTGTTGACGAAGAACCCGACCAGGTCGTCCAGTGCGTCGTCGGTGCGGCCCGCCACCGCCGAGCCGACGGGGATGTCCGTCCCCGCCCCGAGCCGCGACAGGGTCACGGCCAGCGCGGCCTGGAGGACCATGAACGTCGTCACGCCCTCGGCGCGCGCCAGCTCCACCATCCGCTGATGCACCCCGGCCGGTATCCGCACCGGCACCCGATGACCCTGATGGCTCGCCGATGCCGGACGCTGCCGGTCCACCGGCAGCTCCAACTCCTCCGGGGCACCGGCAAGCGTCTGCCGCCAGTACTCCACCTGCTGCGACAGCAGACTCTCCGGGTCGGACTCCTCACCCAGCAACTCCCGCTGCCACACCGCGTAATCCGCATACTGCACCGGCAACGACTCCCACACCGGAGCCCCACCCCGCAGCCGCGCCTCATAAGCAGTGGACAGGTCGCGGCCCAGCAGACGGTGCGACCAGCCGTCAGTGGCGATGTGATGGACGACCAGTATCAGAGCCCGATCGTCGGGTCCGAGCTCGAGCAGGCACGCCCGGATCGGCAGCTCCGCCGACAGGTCGAACGCGTAGTTCGCAGCCTGTGCTGCGGCAGCCTTCAGCGCATCGGGCTCCACCTCGGTCACCGTGACGTGCCAGTCCAGCTCGTCCGGGTCGAGGATCTGCTGGTAGGGCTCGCCGTCCGAGGAGTGGTAGATGCTGCGCAACGGTGCGTGTCGAGCGATGACGTCCCGCAGCGCCGCGTCCAACGCGGCGATGTCCAGCGCGCCGGTCAGCCGCACCGCGAGGGAGAGGTTGTACGTCGGGCTCGGTCCCTCCAACTGGTCCAGGAACCAAAGTCGTTGCTGCGCGAACGACAACGGCGGGCGCTCCGGGCGTGTCCTTGCGCGCAGCGGGAGGCGGGCCCGGTCGTGCCGGGGGCCGGCGACCAGGGCCGCGAGGCCGGCCGGTGTAGGGGTCTCGAAGAGCGTCCTGATCTTGACTTCTGCGCCCTGCCTGCTGCGGATTCGGGACAACAGCCGGATCGCGAGCAGGGAGTGGCCGCCGAGCTCGAAGAAGCTGTCGTCCACTCCGACGGACTCCAGCCCCAGCACGTCGGCGAAGATCCCGCAGAGCGCGGCCTCGGTCTCGTTCGCCGGTGCGCGGTCGGTATCAGCGCCCGGTATCTCATCGGGGAGCGGAAGGGCCCTGCGATCGAGTTTGCCGTTGGCGGCCAGCGGCAGTTCCGGGAGCGTGACGAACGCGGCCGGGACCATGTATTCGGGCAACCGCCGGGCCACGAACTCCCGTAGGTCCGCGTTGGCGGACCCTTCCCCGGCGAGCACGACGTAGGCGACCAGCCGGTCGCCACCGGTCCCGTCTTGGCTCGCGATCACCGCGGTGCGGGAGACGGCGGGGTGCTCCAGCAGGACGGATTCGACCTCACCGGCTTCGACACGGTAGCCGCGGATCTTCAGTTGGGTGTCGGCACGTCCGGCGAACACCAACTGCCCCTGCGCGCTCCACTTCGCCAGGTCCCCGGTGCGATACATCCGCTCACCGGAACCCGGGCCGAAGGGGCAGGCCACGAACCGCTCACCGGTCAGCCCCGGTCGGCTGACGTAGCCGCGCGCCAGCGGTTCCCCAGCGACGTACAACTCGCCGACGACGCCCGGCGGAACGGCGGCGAGCACGTCGTCGAGCACGTACAGCCGGGTGTTCGCGAGGGGCCGGCCGATCGGGATCACACCCCCGGCCACGACGGCGGGTGAAAGCTCGGCGGTGGCGACGCCGATCGTGGTCTCCGTCGGGCCGTAGTGGTTGAACACCTGACGACCCGCAGCTGCCTCGACCACGTCGCGTGTCCAGGCCGCTGGTGCGGCCTCCCCGCCGAGCACCAGGGAGCGGGCGGGCAGCACGGCCTCCACTCCGGCGTCCGCGGACAGCGCGGCCAGGTGTGACGGCACTGCTTTGACGAAGTCGATCCTCTGGTCCCGCAGATAGTCGGTCACGGCAGCCGGATCGGTCACCGCCTCGGAGCCGAGAATGTGCAACTGACCGCCGGTCGCCAGGCTGACGAACACCACGGTGTTGCCCAGGTCGGTCACCTGCGGCTGCAGCAGCGCGTACCGCGAGCCCGCACCCGCCCAGCCGAGCCGGTCGGTGACCGAGGCCACGTAGTTGGCCACCGCACCATGGGTGACCAGGACTCCCTTCGGCGAGCCCGTCGATCCGGACGTGTACATCACGTACGCCAGGGCGGCGGGGTCTGCCGTGGCCGACGTGGCAGGTTCGGTGAGGCCTGGTTCGGCGGGAGCCGTCGAGCGCGTCGCCTCGTCGATCCACACCACCGGCACGTCCACCGGCCGGTCCGTGTTCGCGGGAGCCGAGTCGCGGTCCGTCAGGAGCACGCTCGCTCTGCTGTCCGCCAGCATGAACGCGATGCGCTCGGACGGCAGGTTCCCGTCGATGGGAAGGTAGGCCGCGCCGGTCTGCCACACGCCCAGGATCGCCGTGATCATCTCGATGCCGTGGGGCAGGCAGAGCCCCACCACCGACTCGGCGCCCACGCCCCGACCGCGCAGGTAGAGGGCCAGCCGGCCGGCCGACGCGTCGAGCTCCCGATACGTCACCTCGACGCCGTCGGCCACCAGGGCTGTCGCGTCCGGGGTCGCGGCGACCTGGTTCTGGAACAGGCCGGGGAACGCCGAGCACGCGTGCGGCACGGCGGTGTCGTTCCACTCGATGAGCACCTGGTCCCGCTCGCGGGCGTCGAGCAGATCGACCTCGTGCAGCCGCAGGCCCGCGTCCGCGGTCACGCTCTCCAGAACCCGGACATACCAGGCAGCGACCTTGGACGCGGTGGATTCGTCGAACAGATCCGCGGACAAGGTCAGCAGGGCGCGAAGGCCCGCCGGGCGGTCCTGGTCGTCGAACGTCTCACCGACCGTCAGGTGCAGGTCGTACCGCGCGGGTTGGGCGGCTGCAACCTCGATCTCGGAGGTACCTACCGCGACGTGGGCGCCGGGTAGGTCGAGCTCGGCAGAGTCGGTGTTCTGCAGGGTGAGCATGGCCTGGAACAGCGGGTACCGGCTGAGTGACCGCGTCACCGCCAGCTCCTCGACCAGCCTCTCGAACGGCACGTCCTGGCGCTCGAGCGCCCCGAGGCTCACCTCCCGCACCCGCTCGAGGACCTGCCGGAACTCGGGATTCCCCGCCAGGTCCGTGCGGAGCACCAGCGTGTTGACGAAGAAGCCGACCAGGTCATCCAGCGCCTCGTCGGCGCGCCCGCTGACCGGCGCGCCGATCGGGATGTCGGTGCCCGCCCCGAGCCTGGACAGCAGGACGGCCAGGGATGCCTGCAGGGCCATGAAGGGGGTGACGCTCTCCGTCCTGGCCAGCTCCACGAGTCGCTGGTGCACTTCCGCGGACACCTCGAACGGCACCCGATGCCCGCGGTGGCCGGACACCGCGGGGCGTGGACGGTCGGTCGGCAGCGCCAGCTCCTCCGGCGCGCCGGCCAGCATCTGCCGCCAGTACTCGATCTGGGTGGCCAGCAGGCTCTCCGCGTCCGACTCCTCGCCCAGCAATTCCCGCTGCCACAACGCGTAGTCCGCGTAATGCACCGGCAGCGGCTCCCACACCGGGGCCTCGCCGCGCACCCGCGCCGCATAGGCCGTCGACAAGTCGCGGCCAAGCGGTCTCATCGACCAGCCATCAGAGGCGATGTGGTGCATGACCAGTACCAGCACGTACTCGTCGGCAGACGTCTGGAACAGCGCTGCTCGGATCGGCAGTTCCTCGGCCAGGTCGAACGTGTACTCGCGCGCCTGCGACACGGCCTCGGCCACCTCGGTGGGGCCGACCTGCTGCACCTCCAGATCCCACTCGACGTCCCGCATATCCTGGATGCGCTGGTACGGCTCGCCGTCGACAGACCCATAGAGGGTGCGCAGGGGCTCGTGGCGTTCGATCACATCTCGCAGCGCTCTCGCCAGCGCCGGGACGTCCAACTGGCCGGTGACCCGGACAGCCGCCGGGTTGTTGTAGGTCGGGTTCGGTCCCTGCAACTGGTCGATGAACCACAGCCGGCGTTGGGCGAACGACAGCGGCAGCCGCTCCGGTCGGTCTCCGGCCACCGGGGCCGCCCGGACGGAGTCCGATCCCGCCCGCGCCAGCCATGCGGCCAGGCCGGCCGCCGTCGGCCTCTCGAATATGGTCCGCAGCGGCAGCTCCACTCCGAGGGCGACGCGGATCCGCGACACCAACCGGGTGGCGAGCAACGAATGTCCGCCCAGCTGGAAGAAGTTGTCGTCCAGCCCGACTGATTCCAGGCCCAGCACGTTCGCGAACGCCCCGCACAGAAGCTCCTCCTGCACGGTCGCCGGACCGCGCCCCCTCCCGCTCGCGTACTCGGGGGCGGGCAGTGCCTTGCGATCGAGCTTGCCGCTGGCCGTCAGCGGCAACTCCGGCAGCGAGACGACGGCCGCCGGGACCATGTGATCGGGCAGCCGCGCCGCCACGAACTCCCTCAGGCCGACTGGCTCACTGCCATCCGCCGCCACAACGTAGGCGACCAGGCGCTTGTCACCGGAGCTGTCCTCACGGGCGACGACCGCCGCCTGGAGGACGTCCGCATGGGACCGCAGGACAGCCTCGATCTCACCCGGCTCGATACGGAACCCGCGAACCTTCACCTGCTCATCCACACGCCCGACGAAGACGAGTTGTCCCTCCGGGCTCCACTTCACCAAGTCCCCGGTCCGATACATCCGCTCGCCGGAACCCGGGCCGAAGGGGCAGGCCACAAACCGCTCACCCGTCAACGACGGACGACCCACATAGCCGCGCGCCAGCCCCACACCGGCGACGTACAGCTCACCGGCGACACCCATGGGGACGGGGGCGAGCGCGTCGTCCAGGACGTACAGGCGGGTGTTGGCGATCGGAGTGCCAATCGGCACCACCCCACCAGCCACCAACTCCCCGGTCAGCTCGGCAGTGGCGACACCGACCGTCGTCTCCGTCGGACCGTAGTGGTTGAACACCCGTCGGCCCCCGGCAGCAGCAGCCTCCACCAACTCCCGCACCCAGTCAGCCGAAGAAGCCTCGCCACCCAGCACGAGGGAACGAACGGGCAGCAGCGGCTCCATACCCGCCACCGACGTCAACGCCTGCAGATGCGAAGGCACCACCTTGAACGCATCAATGCCCTGCTCGGTCAAATAGCCAGCAACCGCCTCCGGGTCGGTCACTAACTCGTCACCCAGCACGTGGAGTTGACCGCCCGTAGCCAAACTGGAGAACACGACCGTGTTACCCAGGTCCGTCACCTGCGCCTGCAACAGCGCATACCTCTCCCCCGCAACCGTCCAACCCAACCGCGACGAGACCGACGACACATAGTTCGCCAGCGACCCATGCGTCACCGCCACACCCTTCGGCACCCCCGTCGACCCCGACGTATAAATCACATACGCCAACCCCGCCGACTCCACCGCCACCTCAGGCAAGACATCGACAGCATCCGCCGACCAAGCCAACTCCTGCGCACCGACCACCACATCCACCCCGGCGTCGGCGAGCATGAACTCCACCCGCTCCACCGGCAGCGCAGAGTCAATCGGCAGATACGCCGCCCCCGCCTTCCACACCCCCAAAATCCCGACGACCATCTCCACACCACGAGACAACCGCAGCCCCACCACCGACTCACGACCCACACCACGACCACGGAGCCAATTCGCCAGCCGATTCGCCGCCGAACCCAACTCCCCAAAGGTCAGCTGCCGCCCATCGGCAACCACCGCCACCGCACCCGGATCCACCACCACCCGTCGCTCGAACAACTCCACCACCGACGACGACCCCACCGGCTCCACCGCGGTGTCGTTCCAGTCGGTGAGTACCCAGTCCCGCTCCTGCGGGGCGAACACGTCTACCGCGTGCAGGCGTACGTCCGGGTCCGCGGTCACCGCCTCCAGCACCCGCACGAACCGCTCGGCGATCACAGTCACCGTGGGCGTGTCGAAGAGGTCCGCAGCGCCGGTGACGACCCCGTCCAGACCCGCCGGGCGGCCCTGGTCGTCGAAGAGCTCCGACAGGTGCACATCGATGTCGAACTTCGACACGGGCAGGTTCGGTGCGATCGGCCGGGCGGTGACGCCCGTCAGCTCCAGGGACACCTGCGCCGTGTTCTGGAGGGTGAGCAGGACCTGGAAGAGCGGGTGGCGGGCCAGCGACCGCTCCGGCGCCAGCTCCTCCACCAGCCGCTCGAACGGCACATCCTGGTGCGCGAACGCCTCCAGGCTCGCCCGGCGGACGCGGGCGAGCGCCTGGCGGAACTCCGGGTCATCCGACAGGTCGGTGCGGATGACCAGGGTGTTGACGAAGAATCCGATCAGGTCGTCCAGCCCCTCGTCGGTACGACCCGCGATCGGCGACCCGATCGGAATGTCCGTGCCGGCCCCGAGCCGCGACAGCAGCACCGCCAACGCGGTCTGCAGGACCATGAACGTCGTCACGCCCTCGGCCCTGGCCACCTCCACCAGCCGCTGATGCACCGATGCCGGCACAGTCAGCGGCACCCGATGTCCACGGTCACCCGCCATGGCGGGACGCGGTCGGTCCGCCGGCAGCGTCAGTTCCTCCGGCACCCCGGCCAACACCCGCCGCCAGTGGTCCAACTGGACCGAGATCCGACTGTCCGGGTCGGACTCCTCCCCCAGAAGCTCCCGCTGCCAGAGGGTGTAGTCCGCGTACTGCACCGGCAACGGCTCCCAGCCGGGCTCGTCACCGCGCAGCCGCGCTGCGTATGCCGTCGACAGGTCACGTGCCAGCGGTCGGTGGGACGAGGCGTCGGTGGCGATGTGATGCACGATCAGGATCAGCACATGCTCGTCCGGCGCGGTCGTGAGCAGCACCGCACGGATGGGCACGTCCGAGGACAGTTCGAAGGTGGAGCGGGCCGCCTCCATCCTGGCCCTGTCCACGTCCTCCCGCGCAACGTGACGGACTGCCAGCCCCCAGTCGAGCTCCTCCGGATCGAGGATTCGCTGATAAGGCTCGCCATCCATGTCGGGGAATACCGTGCGCAATGATTCGTGGCGTATCAACAAATCCCGCAAGGCGGCGTCAAGTGCCGTCACGTTCACGGCTCCCCGCAACGCCAAAGCCATGACGTTGTTGTAGGAGAGGCTGGAATTCTCCAACCTTGACAGGAACCATAACCGACGCTGAGCGAACGACAACGGGATCATCAATGCATCTCCTTAGCGCATCGAACGCCTCACCACAATTGCGCCCACCGCCAACACACTTCCCAGTCGGCCGGATCATTTCAGCGCGTCGGCGAACGGCTCGGCAAGGTGCCTGAAGATACTACGAGTTCGCTTGTTCAACCGTTGCGCGTGCGCAGTTGAACACCACTGCGAGCCATGCCACTTCGGGTGAGGAGCAGGAGCTGTCAGTGCTCCAGGGCACGCAGTTCGGCCGCCGGCCCACCCCGTGTGAACGGGCGGGGCGGCGGCCGATGCCGACGCGGAGAAATGTATTGCGGCGGTGACCGAAGGATCTCGGCGCCGCTACCCGCCGCTCTGTCCTCCAGATTTCTTGTTGCACAGAGCGAATGCATCGACAAGCTTCTCCTGGGAGCTGTCGGAGCCTTCCTCGATGGTGATGTCGACCGTTCCCGGCTTGGGATCCTCGGCGGCGATCCCCTCTTTGCGCAAGCACTCGGCCTTCTTCAGCGCACGGTCCTGGTCGTCTTTCGTGACGTCCTCGGGGGCGTCCTGGACGGGCGCGAACTTCGCGCAGGCCACGCGCGCGGCCTCCTGCTCGGCGGAGGATTCCCCAGGGCCTTGGACGTCCAACTCGCCCTCCTTGACCTCTCCGGGGTCGGGGACGTCCATGCCGTGCTCCTCCATGCACTTCTCGAACTTCTGCTGCTTGGGGCCCTCCTCTGCCGACGAGGTCCCGCTGGAGGCGGAGTCGTCGCCGCAAGCGGTCAGCCCGAACGTGGCGGCGGCCGCGAGAGCCACCGCGGCGAAAATATGTGTCTTCATGCCCACCAGCGTGGCCGTCGACAGGTTTCCCCGCGGTGACCGTCGTTGGGCAGTCTCATCGGGGAACGGGAGCGCGGTGGCGGACATGAAGACGGGGTGCCTCCGCGCCGGTTGACGCGGAGGCACCCCTGTGACCGGCCGGGGGATGACCGGTCAGTTCGTGGCGAGGGCTTCCGTGGGCGTGAGATTGGCCGCGCGACGGGCCGGGTAGACGCCGGCCAGCGCTCCGATGAGGACGGCGGCCAGGGCGCCGCCGACGATGGCATCGCCAGGCAGGGCGGTGGGCCAGTCACGGTAGGCGGCGAATCCGACGCAGGTGCCGAGCCCGATGAGCACTCCGGCGGCCCCACCCAGTGCTGACAGGGTCACCGATTCGGTGAGGAACTGCAGTCGGATCTGTCCACGGGTCGCGCCCAGCGAGCGGCGCAGCCCGATCTCCTGCCGTCGCTCGAGGACCGAGATGACCATGATGTTCGCGATGCCGACGCCGCCTGCCAGCAGGGCGATGGCGCCGAGTCCGAAGAACAGTGCGTTGAAGGTGCGTTCCGCGGCGGCCTGGGCTGTGAGCGCGTCGGAGGGACGGCTGACCGCCACCTCCTCCGGGTGCTCGGGATTCACGGTGCCCCCCAGCACGCTGCGCACCTGGTCCACTGTCGTGTCTGTGGACTTCTCGTAGAGGGTGGTGACGTTCCCGTCGAATCCCAGCTGTTTCGCGTACGCCCAGCCGACGAGAGCGGAGCGGTCGACCTCGGGCGCGAGGTCGACCTCGTCGAGGATCCCCACGACCATGAACCACTGCCCGTCGATGAACACGTGGGCGCCGGCGCTGTCGATGCCGAGCCGCCCGGCGGCGTCGGTCCCCAGCACAACCACCGGGTAGTTGCTGGTGGCGGCGTTGAGGAAGGTGCCGGAGCGCAGCGTGCCGCCGAGCGTCCTGAGCAGGTCGGGTCGGCTGGCCTGCACCGCGATGCCGTTGGTGGTGTCCGAGTCGATCTTGTCGGTGCGGCGGGCGGTCGCGTCCTTGACCTTCCCCGTCGCGGACACGCTGGTCACCCCTGGGATACGGGAGACCATGCCTTCCGCGCTCTTGGGCAGTTTCGAGTTCTTGCCGGCCAGCGTCGTGCCGGGCTTGACGGTCAGCAGATTGGTGCCGAGTTTCTCGATGTCGGCCATCAGCGCGGCTCGGCTGCTGGTGCTGATGCCCACCAGGGCGATCATGGCGGCGACACCGATGGCGATGCCGAGCGCGGAGAGCACGGCGCGCAGCGGCCGGCCGCGCAGTCCGTCGACGCCGACCACAGCCAGGTCACCGGTACGCAGCCGGGCTGCGCTGGGTAGGGCCTTCATGCCGCAGCCCCCGTATCGGCGTAGATCAGCCCGTCGCGGATCTCCAGGCGCCGCGGCAGCGAAGCCGCGACCTCCATGTCATGGGTGATCACCACGACGGCGGTGCCGTCGCGGTTCAGTTCCGCGAGCAGTTCCAGCACGCCGTCACCGGACTTCGTGTCCAGGTTGCCGGTCGGCTCGTCCGCGAGCACGAGCGGCGGATTGCCGACGACCGCCCGGGCTATCGCGACGCGCTGCTTCTCGCCACCCGACAACTGGTTCGGACGGTGGTCCAGCCGGTGGCCGAGCCCGACACGCTCCAGCGCGACCTTCGCCAGCCTGCGTCGTTCCCGAGCCGGGGTGCCGTGATACAGCAGCCCGGTCGCCACGTTGTCCACGGCGGAGAGGTGTGGGGTGAGGAAGAACTGCTGGAAGACGAAGCCGATCCAGTGGGCGCGAACCGCGGCGAGGCGCCGGTCGGGAAGCTTGGCGACGTCGTGTCCCTGGATGAGGACCCGGCCGGTGCTCGGCTTGTCCAGGGTCCCCATCAGGTTCAGCAGGGTCGACTTTCCGGATCCGGACGGTCCCAGGATCGCCATCAGCTCACCGTCATGGACGGCGAGCGAGACCCGGCGCAGTGCCCGCACGCCACCCGGGTACTCCTTGGTGCAGTTGTCCACCTCGATGACCGCGGCCGACCGGCCGGCGGTCGACTCCGTCGGAGTCAGCCCTTCTGCGGTGTTGATGCCCTTGCTCATGAGCGGGGCACCTGCACTTTCATGCCCGCCGAGAGGTCACCCTTCACTTCGACCATGTCGGCTTCGAAGATGCCGAGCTTGACCGGCACGGTCCGTACCTTCCCGGCCGCGTTCACGACCTTCACCTGGTAGGTGCCGTTCGCCGATGCCAGCAGCGCGTTCACCGGCACCGCCAGTGCGTTCTTGTGCTCGGCGCTGGCGAAGCCGACAGTCGCGGGGGAACCGTCCAGGTTCCCTTTGCCGCTCTTCTCGTCCAGCACGACGTAGACGGGGACGGTGGCGTTCTGGGTGCCTTCCCCTGTCTGGGACTGGGAGTTGGTGTCCCCGGCGGCCGCCACCTTGCCGAGCGAGGAGACCCGACCGGTGGTGCTCTCGCCACCCGGCAGTTTCACCGTCACCTTCGCGCCCACCTTCGCCAACTCCAGGTCGCTCACCGGCAGATTCACGGTGATCCGCTGCCGTGTGCTGCCGGCGGTCAAGACCGTTCCCCGGGCCGGTGCGCCCAGTTCGGCGTCGACCTTGCTCACCCGGAACTGCCCCTCTTGCATCACCACGTCGCCCGGCGCGACCTCGCCGGACTCCTTCACGCCCAGGTCCTCCTGCCAGTCCTTGACGGCTTCGGCGGTGCCCGAGGTGAACTCCCTGTCCACGCTCAGGTAGCCGCCGTAGCCGAGTGCGAGCAGGTTGCGCTCCAGCTCCAGCACGTCGTACCCGTTGGACATCCCCTTCTTCAGATCCCGCCAGAACGGCGTCGAGCCGTAGAACAGCGGTACCGAGTGGCCGTCCATGGCGTAGACCCGCTCGCCCTGCTTGATGACGTCGCCGACGCCCGGGAGCCATGTCACCCGCCCGGGCCCCTCGGCGAGCACCTTACGGCCGCCCGAAAAGCCCAGCGTGCCGTCCACCTCGGTGGTGTTGATCAGATCGGTGCGGACCACCTTCGCGGTCGGCAGCTTCGCAGCCGACTTGGCCGGCTTGCTGTCTTCGTCCTGCGCCAGGTACACCGCGCCGGACGCGCCGACCACCAGCACGACGACGCCGAGCGTCACCCAAACTCCGCGTCGGCGCCGACGCGGCGTCGACGACGCCTCGTTGCTCTCGTCGGCGTGACTGCTTTCCGGCTCTGTCCAGCTCTCCTGCTCGGGCCCGCCCTCTCGGGTGGCCTCAGATTCCAACATGGCTCATCCTCCACGTGGTCCGCTCGGTCTCGCCGCGGAGCGGACCGACGCAGCGGACCACTGCCGTCGTAGCGGTGAAAGGTGACTTCGTCTGCATGACCATCAGGGTGCGGTGCGGCAGGTTTCCCGACGGTTAGCTCATCCCTTGCCGCGGTCCTCACCGCAGGACGACGCGGAAACCGCCGCTGCACCCTGCCGTTCAACCGCGGCAAGGCCGAGGTTGAACGGCGCCGACGGCCGCGGCGTCGGTCGGCAGCCGCACTGCCTTTCACACACTTCGTCTTCGCGGGTACGGTCGCTGACGCATCGGCCCCTGTCCAGCGGCGCGTTCACCCGCGCTGGACTTCCCCATACGCCCGAGCGGCTTGGGACTGCGGCAACTCGGGACGGCGACAAGAGGAGGAATCCGTGGCCATGATGGGCGGCCCGCGCATGGGTCCGATGTCGCTACTCACGGACAGGTCGATCACCAAACAGAAGATCAAGCCGGGCACGGTACGGCGCATCCTTCCCTATGCCCTGCGATATCGCTGGTCACTGACGGTGGTCTTGCTGACGACGGTCGCGGGTGCGGCCATCACGGCGGCGAGCCCGCTGCTGCTCAAGATGATCATCGACGACGGAATCGTGCCGCGCGAGGAAGGCACCGTGGTGGGCCTTGCCCTGCTCGTGGCCGCCCTGGCACTGGTGGAAGTGGTGGCCGCGTTCACCCAGACCTGGTTCTCCGGGCGGGTCGGCCAGGGCATCGTCTACGACCTGCGCTGCCAGGTGTTCGAGCATGTTCAGCGGCAGCCACTGGCATTCTTCACCCGTACGCAGACCGGAGCCCTGGTCAGCAGGCTCAACACCGACGTGATCGGCGCCCAGCGAGCCATCACGACGCTGCTGTCGCAGACGGTGTCGACCCTCCTGACCCTGGTGCTCGTGCTCGCCACGATGATCTTCCTGTCGTGGCAGATCACTCTCGCGGCGCTGGTGATGATCCCGTTCTTCCTCGCCCCCGCCATCTTCGTCGGCCGCAGACTGCAGCGGCTCACCCGCGAGGGCATGAGCCTCAACGCCGACATGGGCTCGATGATGAACGAGCGGTTCAACGTGTCCGGCGCGATGCTGGCCAAGCTCTACGGCCGGCCGGACGAGGAGTCCGAGGGGTTCGCGCACAAGGCGGCCGAGGTCCGGGACGTGGCGATCAGGACAGGGGTCTGGGGGCGCGTGCTCATCCTCATCGCCACGCTGATCGCCGGAGTGACCACCGCACTGGTCTACGGCCTTGGCGGCGTGCTGACCATCAACGGCACCCTGCAGATCGGCACCCTCGTCGCCATGGTCGCGCTGCTGCTGCGGCTGTACGGGCCGATCAACCAGTTGTCCAACATGCAGGTCAACGTCATGATCGCGCTCGTCAGCTTCGACCGCGTCTTCGAGGTGCTCGACCTCAAACCGCTCATCGCCGAACGACCTGCCGCCCGACCGCTCCCCTCCGTCAACGGCACCTCCCCGGACATCGAGTTCGACCGGGTCTCCTTCCGGTATCCGGCCGCCGAAGAGGTGTCCCTGGCCTCCCTCGAATCCATCGCGCGGCGCGCGCCGGCCAAGGGTGCCGACGTCATGGTCCTGGACGAGGTGAGTTTCCGTGCCCCGGCCGGGAAGCTCACCGCGCTGGTGGGCCCTTCGGGCGCCGGCAAGACCACGGTCACCAACCTGGTCCCCCGGCTCTACGACACCACCTCCGGGACGGTGCACATCGGCGACCACGACATACGGGATCTGACGATACGTTCCCTGCACGACACGGTCGGCGTCGTCACCCAGGACGCACACCTGTTCCACGACACGATTCGGACCAACCTGCTGTACGCCCGGCCGGGCGCCAGTGAGAAGGAACTGGTCGAGGCATGCGACGCGGCCCGGATCTGGGAGTTGATCTCGTCGCTCCCCGACGGCCTCGACACCGTGGTCGGCGACCGCGGCCACCGCCTCTCCGGTGGCGAGAAGCAACGCATCAGCCTCGCCCGGCTCCTGCTCAAGTCGCCGCCGGTCGTCATCCTCGACGAGGCCACCGCGCACCTGGACTCGGAATCCGAGGCGGCGATCCAGCGCGCGCTGAAGATCACGCTGGCGGGCCGTACGTCCCTGGTCATCGCCCACCGTCTTTCGACCATCCTGGAAGCCGACCAGATCCTCGTACTCGACGGCGGCCGGATCCGCGAGCGCGGTACCCACCTGGACCTGCTCGCCGCCGGCGGCCTCTACAGCGAGCTCTACCGCACTCAATTCGCCGTCCAGAACAGCAACGGCACGCACGTGAATGTCACCAAAGAGGCGAGCGGCTGACCTGCCCGCAGCCCGGATCGGAGGACGTGTTGGACACCGTTGAGTCAGGCAGTGGGGCCTGGCGGCCGCACGAGATATCCGGCGACGGGGCCGGTGCGTCCGGCCTCGTCGACCGGCTCGACGACCTTGGCCCGCAAGGGCTGGCCGATCTGCTCACCGAGCGCAAAGCGCTCGTCTTCAGGGACTTCGGCGTGTCGCCCGAGGCCATCGAGCCGGTACTCGCCCGGCTGGTACCCGATCGCCTGCCGTACGTGCACGGCAACTCGCCGCGCACCAAGGTGGGCGGCAACCTCTACACCTCGACCGAGTACCCGCAGAAGTACACCATCTCCATGCACAACGAGCTCAGCTACGCCCATAGTTGGCCGACCCGGCTCACCTTCTACTGCGAGAAGGCGGCCGAGACCGGCGGCGCCACGCCGGTGCTCGACGGTCAACTCTGGCTCGACTCGCTCGACGCCGAGGTCCGCCAGGCGTTCGCCGGCGGCATCCGCTACGTCCAGAACCTGCATGACGGGCTCGGCTTCGGGAAGAGCTGGCAGGACACGTTCGAAACCGACGACCGCACGGCGGTCGAGGAGTTCCTCCGGCAGTCGCGGGCCGAGTGGGAGTGGGGCCCGGACGGCCTGCGCGTCATCCAGCTCCGGCCCGCGACCACCAAACACCCGGTCACCGGTAGCGAGGTCTGGTTCAACCAGGCCGATCAGTGGCACCCGGCCGGCCTGGGGGACGAGGCCTCGGCCGAGTTGTACGACATCCTCACGCCCGACGAGTTCCCGCAGTACGTGACGCTCGCCGACGGCACCCCGATCCCCGACGCCTACGTCGAGCAGATCATCAGCCGTGGGCTGGAGAGCGCCGTCGATGTCGACTGGCGCAGTGGCGACGTACTGCTCATCGACAACGTCCTGCTCGCTCACGGCCGGCGCCCGTTCGAAGGAACCCGGCGCGTCCTGGTGGCGATGTCCGGCACCTGACCAAAGTCCCCCGACCCGACCGGGCCGCGGCCCGACCGACTGCCCGCGTTATCGCGCCCGCATCGGTCGCAGCCGCGGCCTGGTCTGCTTCTCGTCGTCGGCCCGGGTCGCCAGCCAGGTGGCGAGGGCGACCGGGGTGGGCTTGTCGAACAGCTCGTGGATCGGAAGTTCCTCGCCCAGCACCACCCGCACCCGGCTGACCAGTCGGGTCGCCAGCAGCGAGTGCCCGCCGAGGACGAAGAAGTCGTCCCGCACGCCGACCGCGGGCAGGTTCAGGATCTCCGCGAACGCTTCGCACAGCACCCGCTCCCGCTCGTTGGCCGGCTCCGGTCCTGCCCCCGCGGCCGCCGCCCGGTCCGGCTCCGGCAGCGCACCGCGGTCGAGCTTCCCGTTGCCGGTCAGCGGCAGTCCGCCGAGTGGTACCACCACGTCGGGCACCATGTGCCGCGGCAGGTTCTCCTGGGCGAACCGCCGCACCGCCTCGGTCAGCGCACCGGCACCGCCGGCACTCTGGTCCGCCAGCACGACGTACGCGGCCAGCCGCTTGTCACCCGGCGTGTCCTCGCGGGCGATCACCGCGGCCTGCGTCACTGCCGGGTGTCTCGCAAGCACCGACTGGACCTCGCCGGGCTCCACCCGGAACCCGCGAATCTTGACCTGCTCGTCCGCCCGCCCCAGGTACTCCAGGAATCCGCCCTCGGACCAGCGGGCGCGGTCCCCCGTCCGGTACATCCTCGTCCCGTCTCCGAACGGGTCGGCCACGAAGCGCTCCGAGGTCTGACCGGGGCGGCCCATGTAGCCGCGCGCCACCTGTGCCCCGGCCACGTACAGCTCCCCTGCCACCCCCGCGGGCACCGGCCGCAGCGCGTCGTCGAGCACATGCACCGCCGTGTTGGCCACCGGTGTCCCGATCGGCACCGTGCCGGCCATCACGGGCGCACGGTCCAGCCGTGCGGTCACGACCCCGATCGTGGTCTCCGTGGGGCCGTAGTGGTTGAACACCGGCAAGTCCCCGGCCGCCTTGAGCAGTTGCTCGACCCAGTCGGTGGCGGCCGCCTCGCCACCCAGCACCAGCGCGCTCCGCGGCAGCAGCCAGCTCAGGTCGCCGGTGGCCCCGAGCGCGGCCAGATGTGAGGGCACCACCTTCACGAAGTCGATGCCGTGCCTGGCCAGATACCCGGCGACGGCAACCGGGTCCGTCGCCGCCCCGGCGTCCAGTACGTGCAGCTCACCGCCGGTTGTCAGGCTGGCGAACATCACCGTGTTCCCCAGGTCCGTCACGGCCGGCTGCAGCAGTGCGTACCGTCCGCCGGCGGCTCCGAACCCCACCCGACGCGGCACGTGGATCACATAGTTGGCCAGGTTCCCGTGGGTGACGGCGACGCCCTTCGGCCGCCCGGTGGATCCGGAGGTGTAGATCACGTACGCCAGCTGGCCGGGCTGCACGCCGGTCTCGAGGGCCGTCGCGGGCTGCGCCGCCAGTGCCGACACCACCGCCGGGTCATCCAGGTCGAGGGTGCGGATCCTCCCCGTCGCCGGCATGTCGTCAAGCACCTCGGTGGTGCCGACCACCACCGATGCCCGGCTGTCGGCGAGCATGTAGGCGATTCTGGCCGCAGGATGGGCCGGGTCCAGCGGCAGGTAGGCCGCCCCGGCCTGCCATACCGCGAGGATCGCCGTCACCATCTCGATGCCGCGCGGCAGGCACAGGGCCACCACCGACTCGGCTCCGACACCGATGTCGCGCAGCTGGCGTGCCAGCCGGGAAGAGCGCGCCTGCAGCTCCCGGTAACCGACCTCGACGCCCGAGCAGACCAGGGCGACGTCCTCCGGGGTACGCGCCACCTGTGCGGCGAACAGCCCCGGCACCGTCCGGCCCGAGGCCGTCCGGTCCACGACCGGCGCCGCGGTCCGGTTCAGCTCGTCGAGGAGTTGCCGTCGCTCGGCCGGGTCGAGGACGTCCACCGCGGCGAACGGGGTTTCCGGGACATCGGTCAGTGCCGTGACCAGGTTGTCCAGGCAGGTGTGCAGCAGTGCGCAGATCCGGGTCGCGTCGGCAGGCGCCAGCGCGTCGACGGTAACGTCGAACGCGGACCCGGTGTCGCGGACGATCACCGTCACGGGGTAGTTGGTGCGTTCCCTGGCGGAGCGCAGTCTGACTCCTTCGAGACCGATGTCGGACTCGTCGGCGGACAGGTCGCGCCGGTAGTTGACGATGGAGGTGAACAGTGGCGTCCCGGGGGGCACGGCGCTCGCCTTCTGGGCGAGTGCCAGCGGCGCCTGCTCATGCTCGAGCAGCTCGGCCAGCTGACGCCGCAGCCCGGCCAGCGCGTCGGCCGCACCACGCCCGTCGACACCCACCCGCAGGGGCAGGGTGTTGAGGAACAGGCCGGGCACGCGGTCGGCACCGGCCCCCGCGTTCATCCGGCCGGCCAGCACCGTGCCGAACACGACGTCGTCGCTCCCCGACACCGCCGCGAGCACGCGGGCCCAGGCCAGGTGGAAGATCGTCGCCGGGCTCACCCCGGACGCCGCCGCCACGTCGCGTATTCGCCCGCCGAGCCGGTCGTCGACCGGTCCGCCCGCGCGCACCACCGCGGCACCGTCACCGTGCACGTCAAGGAGTCCGAACGGAGCGGTCGTCTCCGTGACGTCACGGAGCAGACCGGCGAAGTAGCGCGCGTGTTCCGCCACAGGTGTGCCGAGTCGCGCCTGGGCCACGAAGTTCCGGTACGGCAGCGGCGCCGGCAGCCGGTCGTCCCGCCCCGCCAGGAACTCCCGGATCTCCTGGACGAGCACCCGCAGCGTCGTGAGGTCCTGCACCAGGTGGTGGACGCGCAGTACGGCCAGCCAGCACCCGTCGGTCGGCTCCGTGAGGACGTGCGCCCTCAGCAGCGGGGCCCGGTCCAGCTCCATCCACGATCCGGCCGCGGCCAGCAACTGCTCCACCGGGTCCTGGCCCGGATCTCTCACGACCTTCTCGACCGGAAGCCCGACCCGGCGCGAGACCACCTGCACCGGCTCGCGCAGACCGTCCGACACGAACGCGGTGCGGTAGATGTCGTGTCGGTCCATCACCTGCAGCAACGCGTCGAAGAACCCGTCGCGTCGCTCCTGTGAGTCGAACTCGAGCACCGCTGACCGCAGGTAGACGTCGGGGTCGCCCTCGGCCCGCGCCAGATGGTGGAAGAGGATCCCTTCCTGCAACGGGGCCAGGGGGTACACATCCGCGACGTTGGCCGCTCCGCCGTCGACATGGGCGAGCACACGCGCGAGGTCCGTCTCGTCAAGATCGACGAGCGGCAGCATGCCGGGAGTGATCTCGGTCGCGCCCTCGGGTATCCGGTTCGCCGGCACCGCCACCTGCTCCGGGCCGGAGACCTCGGCCAGTCTCGCCGGAGTCGGGGTGAGGAACAGGGTGCGTACCGAGAGGGAAACCCCGCGCGTGCGCAGGTCTTCCACCAGGGCCACGGCCACGAGCGAGTTGCCGCCGAGGGCGAAGAAGTCCTCGTCGGGTCCGACCACGTCCCGGCCGAGCACGCGGGCGAACGCCGCGCAGAGGAATTCCTCCTGCGCACTCGCCGGTGCGCGGCCCGCGCCCGGCACGCGGTCCGTCGCCGGCAGCGCCTTGCGGTCCAGCTTCCCGTTCCCGGTCAGCGGCAGTTCGCCGAGCACGACGACCGCGGCGGGAACCATGTGGTCGGGCAGCCGGCCCGCCAGGTGTTCCCGTACCCGGTCGGCGAGCCCGCCCTCGGTCGTGGGGTCGTCGGGGACGACGTACGCGACCAGATCCGCCGACCCAGGCACACCCTGCCCGCCGCCGGGTGTGTTCTGCCGGACGACGACGGCGGCCCCGGCCACCTCGGGATGGGCGGCGAGGGCGCTCTCGATCTCGCCGGGTTCGACCCGAAAGCCCCGGATCTTGACCTGGTCGTCCGCGCGGCCCGCGAACACCAGCCGCCCGTCGCGGCGCCAGCGGGCCCGGTCTCCCGTCCGGTACATGCGTGTCCCGTCCTCGAACGGGCAGGCCACGAACCGCTCGCCGGTGAGGCCGGGCCGGTTCACGTAGCCCCGTGCCAGTGCGTCGCCCGCCACATACAGCTCACCGGTCACTCCCACCGGTGCCGGGCGCAGCGTGCCGTCGAGGACGTAGACCCGTGCGCCGTCGATGGGCGCGCCGATCGGGACGTCGCCGTCCGCGATGTCGTCGAAGGACAGCCGAGTGGTGGTGACCCCGATGGTGGTCTCGGTGGGGCCGTAGTGGTTGTAGACCCGCTGCTCCCCTGCCGCGTCCAGCACGGAGCGGACCCAGTCCGGCGGCGCCGCCTCGCCGCCGAGCACCAGCGAGCGAGCCGGCAGCACGCCCTCGGGGCCCGCCTGTGCCGAGAGCACTGCCAGATGCGACGGAACGGCCTTGAGGTAGTCGATCCGGTGGTCGGCGAGGTAACCGGAGACCGCGGCCGGGTCGAGCACGGTGTCGGGGTCGAGGACGTGCAGTTCCCCGCCGGTGGCCAGCGAGCAGAAGACCATCGTGTATCCCAGGTCGGTCACCTGTGGCTGGAGCACTGCGTACCGGGCGCCCTCGCCGCCGAGGTCGAGCCGCTCCCGCACCGATGCCACGTAGTTCGCCAGGGAGCGGTGGGTCACGGCGACGCCCTTGGGCGTGCCGGTCGAGCCCGAGGTGTAGATGACATACGCAAGATTGTCCGGTTCCGGCGCGGTCGCGGCGAAGGGGGCATCGGGCGTGGTCAGGTCGTCCACCGAGACGGTGCGTACGCGTCCGGCCGGCAGGTCTTCAAGGAGCTCGTCGGTGGCCACGAGCAGGGCGGCACGGGCGTCGGCGAGCTGGAACGCGGTCCGCTCGACCGGCTGCCGCGGATCGATGGGCAGGTAGGCGGCGCCTGCCCGCCAGACACCCAGGATCGCCGCGATCATCTCCGGGCCCGGCGGCAGACAGAGCCCGATCACTGACTCCGGCCCCACCCCCGACGCGGCCAGGTGCCGCGCGAGCCGTTCGGCGCGGGCATCCAGCTCCGCGTACGCCGTCACACCGTCCGCCGAGACGATCGCGGTGCCGTCCGGTGTACGCGCAGCCTGGGCGTCGAACAGCTGCGGTACGGTCGCCCGCGGCAGGTCGGCCGCGGTGTCGTTCCAGCCGCGCACGACCTGGAACCACTCGTCCTCATCGAGGATTTCCGCGTCGCCGACCGGGGTCTGCGGTGCCGCCGTCACCATCCAGTCGAGGATCCGGCGGAAGCGGCGCAGCAGATCGCCGGCGGCGGTCGGTCCGTTCCGGCCGGGGTCGGCGTCCGCGTCGATCTGGACCGGCGACCGGGCCGACCGGTCGTAGAGTGCCAACCGCCGGTCCATGGTCGGCCCTTGGGTGAGATTCCGTACGGTGGCCTCCGCGTCGCCGAACCGCGTGGGGTAACCGAAGCTCATGACATCGACGATCAGTTCGCACGGCCAGGCTCCGTCGCCGACCTGCAGGTCCCGGATCATGTCCGCGTAGCGGTAGCGGTGGTGCCGCAGTCCTCGGCCGGTCGCCCGTCCAGCGCGGCGGATGATCTCCGCGAGGGGCGTCTCGGGCGTGACTTCCAGCCGCACCGGCATGACGTTCGCGGTCATGCCCGGCGCCTGCCGTTCGCGCCGCCCGGCGCGGCCGGGTACGGACACCCCGAGGACGATGTCCCGGGCCCCGGTGGTCCGATGCTCGTGGACGGCCGCCGCCGCGATGACGAGGATGGCGAGGTTGGTCCTCAACCGGCGGGCGGCGTCCCTGAGTTCGGCTCCGCGATCCAGGTCGAGCTCGGCACTGGCGCGCGATGGCGTCCCTGATCCCCCCTGGCCGCCCCGTCCGGCCGGGATGGCCCGATCCGGCAGGCCGTCCAGGGCAGCGAGCCAGAACGCCTGGTCCGAGCCGAGGTCCGCAGACGTCCGGTACTCCCGGTCCGCCTCCACCAACGCCGAGAACGGCTCGAATACGTCGCCCCCGCCGGGCTCTTCACCCGCCGACAGCGAGGAGTACGCGGCGGCCACGTGGGTGGCGATCAGCGCGCCGCTGTGCGCGTCCATGATCAGGTGGTGGGCGCGGTGGTACCAGAGCAGGTGGCCCTCCCCCAGGGAGAGCACGGCGCACGTGAACAAGGGGCCGTGGCCCGTCAGGTCGACCGGCCGCCGCAGCTCCGCCTGCATCCATCGTTCGGCGGTGGCCCTCGGGTCGGGCTCGGCACTGACGTCGATGACGTGAACGGGAACATCGGCCGTGACGTCGACATACTGCCGCGGCTGCCCGTCCACCACGCGGAAACGGAGACGGTACGCGTCGACACCGGCAAGCACCTGCCGCACGGCCCGCACGAACACGTCCAGATCCACGCCGCCGTCGATCTCAAGACATTCGGCAATGTTGTACGGGGTATCCTCCGGCGCAATCTGCTGGGAATACCAGATACCGAGCTGAGCCGATGTCAACTCACCCAGCAGGGCGTCTCCATCAGATTCTCCGTCGGAACCGACCAGCGAAATGGACATAGTCCGTTCCCTTTCGGAGGATGAATGAGCCTCGGCCACAGCGGTGTTCCGGATCATTTCAGTGAGCCATCCTCACCAGCCGCCGAACGGACGTCAAATGGCAGGCCACACCGTTCAGTTGCGGGCCCGACTGTTCAACTGCGGCATTTCGGCGGTTGAACAGCAGGCGCACGACATTCCCGGGTTTCCGGCGCACGGGTACTGTCAGCGATCGTCGGCCTCTATGAGAATGGATTCGGTGATGGTCGGAACCGCCGGTGAGAATGACGAATCGATACGGTCGGGCCGTCCTCCGCTGCCGACGGAGATCGCCGACCTGACCGACCCGGGCAACCGGGAGAACCCCTACCCCTCCCTGGAGAAACTGCGCCGGCGCTCGCCCTACGCGCCTTTCGACGGTCTCCTCGTGGTGGGGCGGCACGACCAGTGCTCGGCCCTGCTCCGTGACCCGACGATGAGCGCGGCCCGGGACCGGGCCCCGCTCTCCCCGACTCCGCGAGGGCCGCGGACGCGGAACTTCCTCCATCTCGACCCGCCGGACCACACCCGCTACCGCCGGTTGGTGACCGGCGCGTTCACGCGGCGGAAGGTCGACGGCATGGCGCCGTGGATCCGCGAGATCGCGACGGACCTGTTCCGGGCCGCCGCCGAGACCGGCACGCTCGAAGTCATCGACGGCCTCGCCTATCCGCTGCCGCTGCGGGTCATCTGTGAGCTGCTGGGCGTCCCGTACGAGGATCGCCAGCTCCTGCAGGACTGGTCGTCCGAGCTCGCGACGGCACTGGATCCGCCACTGGGCACCAGCGGACGGATGACGAGGGAGGCCGCTCGGGCCCGCGCCGGATTCGTGCACTACTTCAGGCTTCTGATCGAGGAGCGCCGGGGCGCTCCCGGGCAGGACCTCATCTCGCACCTTCTGCAGGTCGAGGAGGACGGGCAGCATCTCGACGAGGACGACGTCCTGGCGACCTGCGTGCTCCTGCTCAACGCGGGTCACGAGACGACCGTGAACCTGATCGGCAACGCGGTTCTCGCCCTGTTGCGTCATCCCGGGCAGTTCGACCGGCTGCGGGCCGACCCCACACTGGCACCGGCGGTCGTCGAAGAGGTTCTGCGCTATGACGCACCCGTGCAGATGACCACCCGGGTGGCCCGTGAGCACGGCACGATCGGCGACGCCGACGTCCGGCCGGGCGACACAGTGCTGTTCCTGCTGGGGGCCGCCAACCGGGATCCCGAGGTGTATCCCGATCCGGACCGGTTCGACATCGGCCGTTCCCCTGCCGCCGCCCATCTGGCGTTCTCGGCAGGCGCGCACTTCTGCCTCGGCGCCGGCCTGGCACGCCTGGAAGTCGCCATCGCCCTTGAGCTCTTCAGCACGTTCCTGGTGCGGCCGCGGCTTCGGCCCGGCGGCGTCACCTACAAACGCAACCTGAACCTGCGCGGGCCGTCGCGCCTCCTGGTCGACTTCGACGGCGTCCGCACCGGTTGAGGAGTTCGTCACCGTCCCGATCCAAAGCCAGTCCCGGAGGACGATCCCATGTCGCAGTCCCTGGCCGACGCACCCGACCTGGTGGCGCTGTTCCGTGAGCGGGTGGCGGCCCAGCCGACCGCCGAGGCGGTCGCGTTCCTCACCGACTCCGACGACCTCACCGGCAGCATGGTGCGCTGGTCGTACGCCCAACTCGACGAGGAGGCACGCAGCCGCGCCGCGTGGCTGCAGGAGAACCTCCCCCCGGGCTCCCGCGTGCTCCTGCTCCACCCGAACGGCCTTGAGTTCGCCGCAGCCTTCTTCGGCTGCCTCTACGCCGGCATGATCGCTGTCCCTGCTCCGCTTCCTGGCCGCTATGCGCACCATCGCAAGCGCCTCGCGGCCCTCGCCGCCGACTCCGGCGCCGCCGCCGTGCTGACCACGTCCCCCAGTCTGGACGAGGTGCACACGTGGATGAAGGACATGGACATCACCACGATCCGCACCGCCGCCGGCGACGAGCCCGGATTCGGCGACCCGCAGGGCTGGGAGCCCTCGCACCTTGACCGGTCGACCACCGCCCTGCTGCAGTACACGTCAGGATCGACAGGCACCCCCAAGGGCACGGTGATCCAGCACGACCAACTCCTGTTCAACAGCGACGAGGGGATGCGTGAGCTCCAGAGCCGCGGGCCTTGGGGTGGATGGCTGCCGCTCTACCACGACATGGGGCTCAACCTGTTCCTGTGGCCGCTCCTGCGCGGCGACAGAAGCGTGCTGATGGAACCGCTGGACTTCATCCGCCGGCCCCTGCGCTGGCTGCAGCTGATCGAGAGCGAGAGCATGACCGCGTCGTTCGCTCCCAACTTCGCCTTCGAGCTGTGCATACGCAAGGTCACCGAGCAGCAAGCGGCCGCGCTCGACCTGTCCCGCTGGAACCTGGCCGGCTGCGCCTCGGAGCCCATCTCCCCGGACATCCTCACCGCCTTCACCGCCAAGTTCGCGGCCTCCGGATTCCGCCCGGAGACCCTGGTCCCCGTCTACGGCCTCGCGGAGGCGACCGTGTTCGTCTCCGGGCACCCGGGTCGGCCACCTGTGACCCGCACAGTGGACCTCGATGCGCTCGCGCGGGGCACGTTCACCCCTGCCACCGGAGCGGCCCTGACACGCGAGATCGTCAGTTGCGGTGTCCCCACCCCCGCGGCGGAGATCCGCGTGGTCGACCCCACGTCCCGGGAGGTGCTCCCGGAAGGCTCACTGGGAGAGATCTGGCTGCGCGGCCGCAGCATCTCCCCCGGCTACTGGCAGCGGGACGACAACGCGGAGACCTTCGACGCCGTCACCGCGAACGGCGACCGCGGCTACCTCCGCACCGGCGACATCGGCGTGCTGCACGAAGGCGAGCTCTACGTGCACGGACGGCTCAAGGACGTGATCATCGTGCACGGGCGCAACGTCTACCCCCAGGACGTGGAGCAGGAACTGCGCGCCCAGCACCCGGAGTTGGGCGCCGTCGGCGTCGTGTTCGGCGGTCCCGGCTACGCCGATGGCGACGAAGAATCCATGGTCGTCGTCACGCACGAGGTGCGCCGCGTGCAGCACGACGCGTTGCCCGCTCTCGCGGCCGGCATCCGGCACACGGTGGGGCGCGAGTTCGGCATCAGCGTCGACAGCGTGGCTCTGCTCAAGCCCGGCAGTGTCCTGCGCACCACGAGCGGCAAGGTTCGCCGCGCGGCCATGCGGGACCTCTTCCACCAGGGTCTGCTGACTCCCCTCTACCAGGACCCTCGCTAGGGCCACGACGTACTGGCTCACTCACCCGAAGGACTCACATGCAGAACGCCGCCGGAACCGACCAGCTCTACACCGAACTCCAGGACTGGCTCTGCGCCCAGGTGGCCGAGGAGCTGAGGCTGCCGCAGGGGGCAGTCGACCCGACCGAGCCCATGTCCGCCTACGGCCTGGATTCGATCAAGGCCATCACCCTTCTCACCGCGGTCGAGGACCACGTGGGCTTCGAGATCGACCCCAACGCCCTCTGGGAGTTCCCCACGGTGGCCTCCCTCGCCGAGTCGCTGGTCGGCCGACTGGCCACCCGGCCCACGCAGAGTTGACGTCAGCGGCCGAGACGCCCACGTGGACCCTGGCGGCGGTGAGCGGGGCTTCGCCGCGCGCGTGGTCAGCCCACGGTGACCATCCGGGCCTTGCTCGGTACCCCGGCCGAGTTGAGCGCGAACAGCAGATAGCTGCCGGGCAGCGCCACGCCCGGGTCGGAGGGGATGTTGAGGGTGTACGAGGTCGCGCTGTTGCGGGTGAAGGTGAGCGGTACGCGCCGCTGGTCGTTGTCCGTGGAGTGGGTCGCGGCGCCCGCCCGCACCAGGGCGAACGAGGTGACCGCCGAGTCAGTGGTCACGGGGACGGTTGCCCCGTTGGCCACGCGGGCGGGCACCGTGCCGGTGATGACGGGCCGGGTGCGCTCGGTGCCGTCGGCGTTGAGCAGGTAGGGCGGGGTGAAGACGGCCCCGTCGGCGTGGTTGGTCGCGCAGTCGCCGCACAGGCCGCCGCCCCCGGAGAAGATGCGCCCGTCGGGCAGCAGGTTGGCCACGCTGTGGTAGTTGCGCGGCACGGCCATGCTCGCCATGCGGGTGAACTGCCCCGTTGCCGGGTCCCATATCTCCGGTGTGAGCGAGGAGGTCGCGTCGCTGAACGGGACCGGGTAGGACTGCCCGCCGAACACGGCGACCTTGCCGTCCGGCATGACCACGCTGTTGCTGAAGGAGCGGGCGAAGTCCATGTCGCCGGTACGCGCGGCCACCGGGGTTCCGCCCCCGTTGAGGTCGACGGTGTACGCGCGCCGGGTGGCCGTCGTGTTCTCGTACGCGGTCGCGCCGCCCAGGGTGAGGAGTTTACCGATGTCGTACGCGACGGCGTTGCCGTTCATGGCGTCCGCGCTGTCGGCCCGTGTTCCGGCGGCGGTGACGGAGCCGTCTCCCTGGGTGGAGATCCAGTTCATCTGCTTGCTCGGTCCCAGCTGGAGAAGCCTGCCGCCCGAAGTCGCGTGCAGCCACTGGTGGTTGTCGGCCCGGTAGGGGCCCGCCGGGTCCGCTGTCATGGTGTTGGTCACCGGCACGCCGGGCAGCCCCCGCCAGGTGCCGGTGGACGGCGACCAGACCTCGCCGTTCTTGCCGCCCTGGGCGCCGCTCCAGGAGCCGCCGAGGACGAAGGCGTCGCCGTTGGAGAGCAGGGTCATGGCCTGGTAGCCGCGGGCGATGTTCATGTCGCTGGTCGCCGACCAGGCGTCGGTGGCCGGATCGTAGATGCTGGCCCGTTCGGCGTTGCTGCCGCCGGTGACCAGCACCCGGCCGTCCTTCAGGACCGCGATGCCGGGGCAGAACATGTCGTGCCGGGTGTTGTCGACCCGTCGTTGGGTGACGGCTCCGGTACCGAGGTCCATGATCGCGGTCTGGGTGTAGCCGTTGCTTCCCCCGAAGCGGTCGACGCCGTACGCGGACCAGGCGAGCAGCTTGTTGTTCGGCAGCACGGCGGTGGCCACGGGAACCAGCGGGAATCCGGTGACCCGGCCCCAGGAGCCGGCGGTCGCCGGGTTCGCCGGAGTGCTGAGACGGAGCTCCGCCGCCGAGGACCACGGCCCGCGCCCGCCCGCCTCCGTGGTGGCCGTCAGACGTACGTACCGCGCGCTGACGGTGCGGGAGAAGGTGGCCCCCTTGACGGTGTCGTCATCCTTCCAGGTGCCGCTCGCGACGGGTGCTCCGAACGTGGTGCCGTCCGTGCTGGTCGTGACGGTGTAGGCGCCGACCCTGCCGTTGGCTCCGGACCTGCGCGGCTGGTAGGTGAGAGCCGAGACGTCGCGGGCGCTCTTCATGTCGATGGTGATGCTGTGCGGCAGGGGCGCGGCGGTACCGGAGTACCGGCTGTGCCAGAGGGTGTCCGGGTCGCCGTCGAGGACGTTGGCGGCGGCGTTCACCGAGGCGCTCACCTCCTCGTCGCTCGCCGTCGCCGTCCACCCGGTCCGCGGCAGGTCGACCACGGAGGCGGGTGAGCCGGGGTCGCCGAGGAGGTTGATCTCGGCCGCGGAGGACCAGGGGCCTCGGTTGCCGGCCTCGCTCGTCGCGGTGAGCCGAACGTAGCGGGCGCCCTGTGCGGCGAAACTCAGGGTCTTGGCGGTCGCGTCGTCGCCGAGGGTGCCGGAGGCGACGGCGGAACCCCAACTCGTACCGTTGGCGCTCAGGTGGATGACATACGAACCCACCCGGCCGTTGGCGCTGTTGGTGCGCGGCTGGTAGACGAGCGCGGATACGACAGCCGTCCGGTGCGTGTCGACGGTGAGGGTGTGCGGCAGCGGCGCGGCGGTGCCGCTCCACTTGCTGTGCCAGATGGTGGTGTTGCTGCCGTCGAGCACGTTGACGGCGCGTCCGTTCTCGGACGCGGTCTCCTCGTCGCTCGCGGACACGGTCCAGCCGTCCCTGGGCAGGACGGGGGCGGTGGGTTCCATGGCGTCGGCCGGCACCACGGGCTCGTGCGGGGCCGCCATCGGGTGCCGAGGATCGGGTGCTCCGGCGGCGCCGGATCCGGCGGCCGCGACGACCGGGCTGATGCCGGTCAACGGAAGCAGCGCGGCAAGGACGGCTGCGAGCGCGAAGGCTATGAGGCCGGTGGATCTGAGTCTGGCGTGCGGAAAGGATGTGAACAGACGCGTCAGCATGAGGTCCCCCCGGGGATGCGCGACAGGCGCGCAGATGAGGGCATGACCATGCCAATAGGGTGCGGGGATGTAAAGGGCGTTCTCCCGCCAATCGGCTGATCTCCGCAGCCGCGCGGCGAGCGGGCGCGCCCCTCGCCGCATTCACCGTCGTCGCCGCCGTCCATCGAGGCGCCGCGCATGCTCGCGGACGCGCACCGGCTGACGCGCACTGATACCTCATCAGTAGGGGGCACACACATAGGTGTCGTGCCCCTAGCACTCCACATGCGCTTGCGGAGGCTGAGGTTCATCGGATCCCAGCAGGTCGCGGGCGCCCACGCGGCAGGCGGGCCGCCGGCCGAGCGCGGGCCCGGCGCGGCCGCCGCTTGGACGGCCGCACCCAGGGCAGTCATGGGCACGACAAGGCCCCGGGCTCGGTGACGGGCATTCTCGATCGGCGCCTACCCAAAGGTGGCACCGGCCCATCGGTGGATCCGACCCAGGGTGGATCCGGTCCAACGGTGGATCCGGCACCGGTCGCCACGTCACGGGGCGTGTTCCCTGCTCGACTCTCGACGGGAGAAGACCGTGACCGCATTACGGACCGTATTACGCCTTCGAAGACGCAGTCACTCACGGAGCGGACCATCGCCCCGCACGACAGGCTTCCTGCTGGCCCTGTCCCTCATAGGTGTCGTCCTGATGGCCCCCGCGCAGGCGCGGGCGGACACCACCTTCTCAGCGAAGATCGACTTCGGCACCGCGACCACCGTGCCGGTGAGCGGCCACGCACTCGACTACGGGCAGGCATTTGGCGCCCGTACCGGCGCCAACCAGGGCACCGGCCTCACCTACGGCTGGGTGGGGCTGACCAACACCACCCCGCTCGACCTGACGGGCAACGGCCGGGACAGAGGCACCGCCGAGCCCGACCGGCTCCTCGCCACCCTCGTGCACATGCAGCTGCCCGCCTCGTCGGCCGGCGTGAAGACCCCGGGCCGGTGGGAGATCGCCGTGCCCAACGGCACCTACACCGTGACGGTCGCCGTGGGCGACGCCACGAGCGTGGACAGCTCCCACGCACTCCAGGTCGAGAACCAGAACGCGGTCGACGGGTTCGTCCCCACGTCCACCACCAAGTACCAGACCAGGACCGTGCAACCGACCGTGGCGGACGGCCGGTTGACGATCAGTCCGCTCGGGGGCAGCAACACGAAGATCGCGTACGTGACCATCGCCCCGCTCGCCGACTCCGCCGTTCACCCGGAGGTCAGGACGGTGACCCCGGCGAACACGGCGACCGGCGCGGCACCGACCGGCAGCGTCGTGGCGGACCTCCGGCTGGTGGGCCCCGGCGTCGACGCCGCGACCCTCACCGGCGGCACGGTCACCCTCAAGGAGTCGGCGACCGGAGCTGCCGTGCCCGCCCGCGTGATCACCAGCGGCGGCGGCGACGTCATCAACCTGTCGCCGACGACGGGACTCAAGGCGAACACCCGCTACCGCTTCGCGGTCACCAGCGGCGCCCGGGACCTGGACGGGCGGAGCTTCACGCCATGGAGCTCGGTGTTCACCACCGGGGCGGGCACCGGCACGGGCACCATCGCCTTCGACAAGGTGGCGACGTCGGCGACGGGCCGGAGTTTCGCCTCCGTGGTGAAGGGCCCCGACGGCAAGCTGTACGCGTCCACGCTCGACGGATACATCCTGCGGTACGCCATCGCCGCCGACGGCACCCTGAGCGGGGCGGAGACGATCTCGACGGTGCGCACGGACGCCACGGCCCGCGGCCTGCCCGGAGCGCCGAACCGCTCCATCATCGGGATGGCGTTCGACCCCTCCTCCACGGCGGCCGCCCCGGTCCTGTGGATCACCTCCAACACCATGTACGCCGGAGGCACCCCGAACGAGCCGGACTGGTCGAGCAGCATCGCCAAGCTGAGCGGTCCGGGGCTCGGCACGTACACCGAGGTGATCAGTCGTCTGCCCCGGTCCGTGAAGGACCACGAGACCAACTCCCTGGCCTTCGGCCCTGACGGCGCCCTCTACGTGACGCAGGGCGCCAACAACGCCATGGGCGCCGCCGACCCGACGTGGGGCAACCGCCCCGAGCGCCTGCTCAACGCCGCGGTGCTGCGCCTCGACCCGGCCAAGCTCCCGGCCTCCGGTGCCGTCGACGTACGGACCGAGAGCCCGGGAACGTACGACCCCTTCGCCGCCGACGCACCGCTGACCCTGTACGCGACGGGCGTACGCAACGCCTATGACCTGGTGTGGCACACCAACGGCCACCTCTACACACCCACCAACGGGTCCGCGGCCGGGGGCAATACGCCCGCCACTCCCACGCCGCTGCCCGCCGCCTGTTCTCGCCGGATCGACGCGGCGACGGCCGGGGCCTACACCGGTCCGGCCGTGCCCGGAATCACGTCCAACCCCGTGGCGGAGACCGACTACATCTTCGACGTGAAGAAGAACCGCTACTACGGGCATCCGAACCCGTCGCGCTGCGAGTGGGTGCTGGCCGGGGGCAACCCCACGTCGGGCACCAGTCCCTTCGAGGTCACCGGCTACCCGGTGGGCACCCAGCCCGACCGCAACCTGGACGCGGCCGGGATGTACGACGCCGGGCTGCACGCCTCCGCCAACGGGGTCGTCGAGTACCGCGGCAACGCCTTCGGCGGCGCGCTCAAGGGCAAGCTGCTCGTGGCCCGTTACAGCAACGGCCAGGACATCGAGGTGTTCGGTGTCGACGCGCAGGGGAAGCTGTCGGCGCCCACGACGGGCATCACCGGGTTCACCGGATTCCAGCAGCCACTGGACGTCGCGGAGGACACGGCCAAGGGCACCCTGTACGTCACGGAACAGGGCGCTTCGAAGATCACCCTGCTCAGGCCCAGGGTGTGACGCCGAGAGGCGAGCCGGCCGGGCACTGACCCGGCACACGTGGGGCTGCCATATGCGTGTCCGGCGCATGTGGCACTCACGGGTGCCACGGTCCGGGCCGGGCGCGGGCCAACTCGACTCCATAGAACGGCCATCAGCTCCGTCATGCCGTCGGGGAAACTGCGCCCGAGATCGCGTTCAGTTCCCTGGCCCTGCGCACGAACCCTTGATGCAGGTCCTGCGCCGCCTGCGTCACCGCGTCGCCTCTCCTGCGCTGCAGCATGAGAATGACGCATGTCGCGTCGTCCGCGATCGGCCGGTAGGTGATCCTGCCAAGCCGTTCCAGCGGATCGCCGATCACACTGAAGTCCGGCAGGACCGTCGCTCCGAGCCCCTCGGCCACCATCAGCTTGCCCATCTCGGCGCCGTCGGTGGAGTACGAGAACACCGGGTCCCGGCCTGCCAGGAGCCGGTGCACGAACCGGTGCATGACATAACCGGAGCGCATCGCCACCAGAGGTTCGCTGATCAGTTCCTCCACCGTGATCGCCCGGCGGGCGGCAAGCGGGCTGTCGGGGTGTACGCACACCACCGGTCTGCCACGCAGGAGCTGGGACGACTCCAGGTCCGCGGGCACGTCGTCGCCGGCCAGATGGTTGACGAGGCCCAGGTCGAAGCCTCCCTCGGACAGGCCCCGTTGAATCTCCGTCTGCTGCGCCCCGACCACCTCGACCTGTGTGACCGGATGCGTCGCGCGGAACTCCCGCACCACCGGCACGAGAAGGGGAACCGTCGCCGCGTTCACCGTGCCGACCCGCACCATGCGGCTGATCCGGTGTTGCTCGCCGGCCGCGGCCCGGAGCCGGTCCAGCGCCTCCAGCACGCTCGCGATGTGCGGCAGCAGCTCCCTGCCCTGTGCGCTCATCGTCGATCCGGAGCGCTTGCGCTCCAGGAGGTCGACTCCCAGCTCCCGCTCCAGGTTCCTGACGGTCTCGCTCAACGCGGGCTGTGACACGCGCAGTTCCTCCGCTGCCCGGCGCAGAGAGCCGAGCCGGGTCACCGCGGCAATGTATTCCAGTTGTTCGGTCCGCATCCCAGCAGAATGCGGATGCCAATCCGGACCGTGCAAGGGTTCCCCTGTCACAGGCTCGTGAAATTCAATGGTCCACGATGCGAAACCGGTCGGGTTTCCCTTGACGGTTCTCAGGACGCCCTGCCAGCATCGAATCCATGAACAGGCAACTGGACCTCACGCGGCGACTCCATGTCGACCTCGCGCGCGTCTCCAGTGCCTCCTGTCGTGCTTGCGGCCTTGATCGCCAGCTTGCGGCCTGAACCGCTACTTCGCGGCCTGAACCGCCGGCTCGCGGCCTGAATCGCTGATCCGCCGCTCTCCCCCCCGCACCCGCACCCGTCGTACCGACCGGCGTGCCGTGCTGTCTCGCACTGCCTGAATCCGGCTCCCGCGCAATCCTGCCGAATTCGGTGTGCCTGAAATTCCCAGCATTTCGCGACAGGAGTTCTGCATGTCCGCGCCCCTAAAATTCGCCTATTGGGTCCCCAATGTCAGCGGCGGCCTGGTCACCAGCAAAATCGAACAGCGCACCGACTGGGGCTACGAATACAACCGGGAACTCGCCGTCCTCGCCGAGAACAACGGCTTCGACTACGCCCTCAGCCAGGTCCGCTACATGGCCAGCTACGGAGCCGAGTACCAACACGAGTCCACCAGCTTCAGCCTCGCCCTGCTGCTGGCCACCGAGCGTTTGAAGGTCATCGCCGCGGTGCATCCGGGACTGTGGCATCCCGGCGTCCTCGCCAAGCTCGGTGCCACAGCGGACCACCTCTCCAAGGGCCGGTTCGCGGTCAACGTCGTCAGCGGCTGGTTCAAGGGCGAGTTCACCGCCCTGGGCGAGCCCTGGCTCGAGCACGACGAGCGTTACCGCCGCACCGAGGAGTTCATCCGCGCGCTCCGCCAGATCTGGACCGAGGACCACACCGAACTCGCGGGCGACTTCTACCGGCTGCGCGACTTCACCCTCAAGCCCAAGCCCCTGAACACTCCCGAGCGGCCTCACCCGGAGATCTTCCAGGGCGGCAACTCCACGGCTGCGCGCGCCATGGCAGGCCGCGTCTCCGACTGGTACTTCTCCAACGGCAAGGACTTCGCCGGGGTCACCGAGCAGATCGACGACGTACGCAAGTCCGCTGCCGAAGCGGGCCGCAGCGCACCGAAGTTCGGCCTCAACGGCTTCCTCATCGCCCGCGACACGGAGGCCGAGGCACGCGAGACGCTGCGCGAGATCGTCGCCAAGGCCGACACCGAGGCCGTCGAAGGCTTCGGTGCCGCCGTCAAGCAGGCCGGCCGGTCCGCCGCTGACGGCAAGGGCATGTGGCAGGACTCCTCCTTCGAGGACCTGGTGCAGTACAACGACGGCTTCCGCACCGGGCTCATCGGCACGCCCGAGCAGATCGCCGAGCGGATCGTCGCCTACAAGAAGCTCGGCGTCGATCTGCTCCTGCTCGGCTTCCTGCACTACCACGAGGAAGTCGAGTACTTCGGCCGACGGGTCCTGCCCCTGGTGCGTGAGCTGGAGTCCCAACTCGCGGACACCGGGCGCTAGTTCGCGCACGCTCGGCGCGATCACCCGCGCACATCCCGCGCGATCACCCGCGCACCTTCCGCGCGGTCACCCGCGCACATCCCGCGCGATCGCCCGCGCACCTCCCGCACTGCCCGCCTTCCCTTCCGCACCGCTCCGTGAAAGAGGTCACGCACCATGAGCACCGTCACGCCCGTCGACTGGCAGACCCGCCCCGCCCCGCAGTCAGCCGAGGACTGGATCACCCGTGCCGCCGAGGTAGCCACTGTCCTGGCCACCGACGCCGCCGCCCGAGACCAGGCCGGCGCCACTCCGTACGCCGAGGTCCAGCTCCTCAAGGACTCGGGCCTGGTCACCCTGCTCGGTCCCACCGAGCACGGCGGCGCGGGCCAGGCATGGCCGACTGCCTACCGGGTGGTCCGCGAGGTGTCCAAGGCCGACGGTTCCATCGGCCAGCTCCTCGGCTACCACTACCTGTGGAACTGGGCCGCCCGCCTGGTGGGCACCCGCGAGCAGTGGGAGCACGTGGAGGCCGAGGCGGCCAGGAACCGCTGGTTCTTCGGCGGAGCCGTCAATCCGCGTGACGCGGACGTCGTCGTCACCGAGGACGGCGACGACCTGGTCTTCACCGGTCGAAAGACCTTCTCCACCGGCAGCAAGGTCTCGGACGTCACCGTCCTGGAGGGCGTCTTCGAAGGCACCGACCAGCATGTCTTCGCGATCGTGCCCTCCGACAGCAGCGGCCTGACCTTCCACGACGACTGGGACAACATCGGCCAGCGGCTCACCGAGAGCGGCGGCGTGACCCTCGACGGCGTCCGCACCCCGTGGGCCTCGGCAGCCGGATACGTCGACAAGAAGTTCCAGCCGCGCGTCTACAACACCCTCAACGTCCCCACCATCCAGCTGGTCTTCGTCAGCTTCTACCTCGGCATCGCGGGCGGCGCGCTGCAGACAGCCGCCACCTACACGCGCGAGAAGACCCGCCCCTGGCTGCACGGCGGCCATGAGCACGCGGTCGACGAGCCGTATGTCATCGACATCTACGGCGACCTCACCGCGAAGCTGTGGGCGGTCGAGGCACTGGCCGACGCGGTCGCCGCCGGAGGGCAGCGGCTGCACGAGGAGCCCGACGCGGTCACCGAGCAGTCCCGTGGCGAATTCGAGGTGCGGGTGGCCGCGGTCAAGGCACGCGCCACCGATGTCGCCCTGGAAGTGTCCAGCCGCATCTTCGAGGTCACCGGAGCCCGCTCGACCGCCAACTCCGAGGGCCTTGACCGGTTCTGGCGCAACGTGCGCACTCACACCCTGCACGACCCGGTCTCGTACAAGCGCCGCGAAGTCGGACGCTGGGTCCTGAGCGGTGAGCTGCCCGAACCGACCTGGTACTCCTGACCGACCTGGTACCCCTGACCGCTCCCCGGGGCGCTTCCCGCACCACGGGAGGCGCCCCACCATCCGAAAGGGCACCCATGGCCACCGTCCTGTCCGTCTCCGGCAGCCCCTCCGCCTCCTCCCGCACCGGAAAACTGCTGCGCCACCTGGATACGCACCTCGCCGCCCACGGCCACGAGGTCATCCCGCTCGACGTCCGCACCATCCCCGCCGAAGCGCTCCTGGGCGCCGACTTCCGCCACCCCGCGATCATCGAGGCCACCGAGCTCTTCGCCCGCGCCGACGGAATCGTCATCGGCACCCCCGTCTACAAGGCGGCCTACTCCGGCGTCCTCAAGGCCCTCCTCGACCTGCTCCCGCAGTACGCACTCGCCGGCAAGACCGTGCTCCCCCTGGCCACCGGCGGCACCACGGCCCACGTACTGGCCATCGACTACGCCCTGCGCCCGGTGCTCAGTTCCATGGGCGCCGGTCACATCGTCCAGGGCTGGTTCACCCTCGACAAGGACCTCACCGCCCACGAGGACGGCACCCTGACCGTCGCGCCGGCCGCGGGCGAGGCACTGGCCCAGGTCCTCGACCAG
This sequence comes from Streptomyces sp. NPDC054872, assembly GCF_053610705.1. Lineage (NCBI taxonomy): Bacteria > Bacillati > Actinomycetota > Actinomycetes > Kitasatosporales > Streptomycetaceae > Streptomyces > Streptomyces sp. NPDC054872. The sequence continues at coordinate 44,773 of NZ_JBSGYY010000003.1, forward strand.
TTCGTGTCGGCGCTCGGCCGTACGCCGCTGCTGGCCGCGGCGGGCTGAGCGGTGGCTGCCCATGCCATCGCCGACGACGCGGAGGCCCTCGCCGTCGCCGCGTCGCTGGCCGAGGAGTTCCGTACGGACGCCTCCGCACGGGACGTCGAGCGCCGTCTGCCGCGTGCGGAGCTGGACCGGCTCTCCGCGTCCGGCCTGCTCGCCGTCACCGTCCCCGCCGAACACGGTGGGGCGGACGTCTCCGCCGAGACGCTCGCCGAGATCTTCCGTCTGCTGGCCGCCGCCGACGCCAGCCTCGCCCAGATCCCGCAGAGCCACTTCGCCTACATCAACGTGATCCGCCACCAAGGAACCGACGAGCAGCGGAAGTTCTTCTTCGCCGAGCTGCTCTCGGGGGCCCGTTTCGGCAACGCGCAGTCGGAGGCGGGAACCAAACACGTCCAGGACATCCGCACCCGTCTGCACCTGCGGCCGGACGGCTCCTACGACCTGACCGGGGTCAAGCACTACTCCACCGGCGCGCTCTTCGCCCACTGGATCCCCGTACTGGCCCGTACGGACGACGACGCTCTGCAGGTGGCCTACGTGCCCCATGACGCGCCGGGCCTCAGCGTCATCGACGACTGGGACGGCCTGGGCCAGCGCACGACCGCCAGCGGCACCGTCCGCCTGGAGGCCGTACGGGTCCCGGCCGATCGCGTCCTGCCGCACCACCTCACCTTCCAGGGGCCACAACTGCACGGCGCGGTCGCCCAGTTGCTGCACGCGGCGATCGACACCGGCATTGCCTCCGGCGCCCTGGCGGAGGCGGCCCAGTTCGTACGGACCAAGAGCCGCCCCTGGTTCGAGAGCGGCGTCGAGACGGCCGCCGAGGACCCACTGCTGATCCAGCGCTTCGGCGAACTCGCCATACGGGTAAGGGCGGCGCAGGCACTGCTGGGGGATGCCGGGCGAGCCGTGGACGCGTCCCGCGCCGACCTCACCGACGAGTCGGCGGCCGAGGCGTCCATCGCGGTGGCCGCCGCCAAGGTACTGGCCGCGCAGACCGCTGTAGAGGTGGCTGACGCCCTCTTCGAGGTGTCCGGGACCCGCTCGGCGCTCAACTCCCTCAACCTGCACCGCTATTGGCGCGACGCGCGCACCCATACGCTCCACGACCCGGCCCGCTGGAAGATCCAGCACATCGGACGGTACGTACTCAACAACACCCGGCCGCCCCGCCACGGCCTGCTCTGACCGACCACCCCGAGACCTGTCAGTCACCAGATCCAGATTCTCCTGACGCCTGACTCCTGACTCCTGAACGGAGACACCACGTGCCCCTCACCTTCCACTGGTTCTTGCCCACCAACGGCGACAGCCGCCATGTCGTGGGCGGCGGTCACGGCACACCGGCCACCGCCAGCGGACGGGACCGGCCGCCGACGGTGGCCTACCTGAGCCAGATCGCCCGCGCCGCGGAGGACCTGGGCTTCGTGGGCGCGCTCACACCCACCGGCGCCTGGTGCGAGGACGCGTGGCTGACCACCGCGATGGTGGCCCAGCACACGGAGCGGCTGAAGTTCCTGGTCGCTTTCCGTCCGGGCTTCGTCTCCCCCACACTCGCCGCGCAGATGGCCTCCACCTTCCAGCGGCAGACCGGAGGCCGACTCCTGCTGAACGTGGTCACCGGCGGCGAAAGCCACGAGCAGCGCGCGTACGGCGACTTCCTCGACAAGGACGCACGCTACCGCCGCACCGGAGAGTTCCTGGAGATCGTCCGGGCTCTGTGGGAGGGCAAGGCGGTCGACCTGCGGGGCGAACACCTCGGCGTGGAGGGCGCCAAGCTGGCGCGGACGCCGGACCCGGTCCCCGAGGTCTACTTCGGCGGCTCCTCGCCGATCGCGGGCGAGATAGCCGCCCGGCATGTCGACGTGTACCTCACCTGGGGCGAGCCCCCGGCACAGGTCGCCGAGAAGATCACCTTGATCCGGGAACTGGCCGCAAGAGAGCGGCGTACGGTGCGGTTCGGCATCCGGCTTCACGTCATCACCCGGGACACGTCCGAGCAGGCATGGGCCGAGGCCGACCGGCTGCTCGCAGGTTTCGACCAGGAGACGGTGGCGTCGGTACAAGCGGGACTCGCCCGCAGCGAATCCGAGGGGCAGCAGCGGATGCTCGCGCTGCACGGCGGCGGTGACCGGCGCAGCCTGGAGATCCACCCCAACCTCTGGGCAGGGATCGGTCTGGTCCGCGGCGGTGCCGGCACGGCGCTGGTCGGCAGCCACGCGGAGGTCGCCGACCGGATCAAGGAGTACGCCGCGCTGGGTATCGACGAGTTCATCTTCTCCGGCTATCCGCACCTGGAGGAGGCGTACTGGTTCGGCGAGGGCGTACTGCCCCGGCTGGCCGCGGAGGGCCTTTGGCGACACCCCTTCGAAAGGGGCGGGGATCCGGCCGTGCAAGTACCGTTCGCCTGACGGATCACCGGCAGGCGAGCATGTGTCCTCGGATCGTCATGAGTGTCGCGGCGGCGAGGACTGCCCACCTCCGCGACCAACCGCCGTGTTTCTAGGGCGGCCGACTTTCGGGCACCGACAGGCTCAGAACCCAAAGCCGTGGGAGCGGGGATCTGGAGGAAACCTCCGCCCTCCAGGCCCCGTGCACCCGTCGATCCACTCAGCAGGTCAGTTGTCAGTCCCCTCGTTCTCAAAAGCCCGCAGCAGATCCGCGGCGACGCTCACCGCGATGGTCGCGGGCTCCTTGCCGGTGATGTCCGCGAGGCCGATCGGGGTCTTGATCCGGCCGAGGGTGGATTCGTCGTGTCCGCCTTCGGTGGTGAGGCGGTTACGGAAGCGCCCCCACTTGGCCGCCGACCCGATCAGGCCGATGGAGCCGAGATGGGAGGTGCGCAGGGCGGCGTCGCACAGTGCGGCGTCCTCGGCGTGGTCATGGGTCATGATCAGGACGTGGGTGCCGCGCGGCAGCTCCTCCAGTACCTCCTCGGGCAACAGCGGAGTGTGGTGCACATGCACCTGCCCCACCGCGTCCGCCAGCACACCCAGCCGCTCCGCGGTGAGGATGTCGGAGCGGCTGTCGATCAGATGGAGGTCCAGGTCCTGACGCGCCAGGATGCGCGCCAGTTCCAGGCCGACGTGTCCTACGCCGAAGATCGCCACGGCCCGTACCACCGCCAGCGGTTCGAGCAGCACCGAGACCGTGCCGCCGCAGCACTGCACGCCGTGCTGGTTGGTCACCTTGTCGTTCAGGGCGAAATCGATCAGTTCCGGCTCCGGCTTGGACGCGGCGATCATCTCCCGGGCCCGATCGATCGCGACGGCCTCGACATTGCCGCCGCCGATCGAGCCCCACGCCTCGGTCTCCCCCACCACGAGCTTCGCACCGGCGTCGCGTGGGGCGTGTCCGCGCACGGACGCGACAGTCACGAGCACGCCGGGCTCCCGGCGTGCTCGCAACCGCGCGACCGCGGCGATCCACGTCATGTCAGGCACCGCTCAACGTTTTTGCGTCCGCCAGAACCTCGCCGCTGTGGGCGAGCGCCTCACGGGGAGCGTCGTCCTGACCAGTCCGGTGAGCCTGGCGCGCCCCCTCGATCGCCCAGTACACCGCTTCCGGAGTCGCGGGCGAGGCCAACTCGACGCTGGTCCCGCTCGGCCCGAACGCGGCCGCAGCCTGCCGCAAGGCTTCCCGTACGCAGAACGCCAGCATCAGCGGGGGCTCGCCGACCGCCTTGGAGCCGTACACCGCGCCCTCTTCGGTGGCGTTCTCCAGGAGCGACACGTTGAACTCCTCGGGCATCTCCGAGAAGCTCGGCAGCTTGTAGGTGCTGGCGGCCTGGGTCAGCAGTCGGCCGCGGCTCGGTCCGTCACCGGCGTCCCAGCGCAGGTCCTCGAGTGTCAGCCACCCCGCGCCCTGCACGAACCCGCCCTCGACCTGGCCGATGTCGATCATCGGGGACAGGCTGTCGCCGACATCGTGCACGATGTCCACGCGTCGGATGCGGTACGCACCGGTGAAGCCGTCCACCTCCACCTCGGCCGCCGCGGCGCCGATGGCGAAGTACTTGAACGGGGAGCCGCTGAACGACTTCGCGTCCCAGTGCAGACCCTCGGTGCGGTAGAAACCGGCCGCCGACAGCTGAACCCGTTGGAAGTACGCGGTGCGGACCAGGTCGTCCCAGCCCAGCTCCTTCTCGCTGCCGAGAGCGCGGGCGACGCCTTCGACGATGCGTACGTCCGCGGCGCTCGAACCCAGTTGCGTGGCGGCCACCTGCAGGAGCCGTTCGCGCAGTTGGGCGCACGCGTTCTTCACCGCCGCGCCGTTGAGGTCCGCTCCGGAACTCGCAGCCGTCGCCGAGGTGTTGGGGACCTTGTCGGTTCGGGTGGGCGCCAGGCGCACCTTGTGCAGCGGGATGCCCAGGGTGGTCGCAGCCACCTGCAGCATCTTGGTGTGCAGGCCCTGGCCCATCTCGGTGCCACCGTGATTGATCAGGACCGAGCCGTCCTTGTAGATCAGCACCAGCGCGCCGCCCTGGTTGAAGGCGGTGAGGTTGAACGAGATCCCGAACTTCACGCCGGTGATCGCGAGTGCCCGCTTGGTGTGGGGGTGCGCGGCATTGAAAGCGGCGATCTCACGCCTGCGGTCGGCGAGTTGACCGGTGTGCTTCACCTGCTCCCAGACGGCGGAGATCCGTTCGGGCTGAGTGACGGGCTGTCCGTAGGGCGTCGACTGGCCCGGCCGGTAGAAGTTGCGCTCGCGCAACTCCGTCGGATCGAGGCCGAGCAGCGGCGCGCACCGGCCCATGATGTCCTCGATCACCAGCATTCCCTGCGGCCCGCCGAAACCTCGGAAGGCGGTGTTGGACGCCTTGTTGGTCTTGGCGATGCGACCGGCGACGCGCGCGTTGGGGATCCAGTAGGTGTTGTCGATGTGGCACAGCGCACGGGCCACCACCGGCTCGGACAGGTCCAGGCTCCAGCCGCCGTCGGCGGTCAAGGTGGCGTCGAGGGCCTGGATGCGGCCCTCGGCGTCGAACCCGATCTTCCACTGGGCGTGGAACCCGTGGCGCTTGCCGGACATGGTCAGATCCTGCGTGCGGTTGAGCCGCAGCCGTACCGGCCGACCGGTTAGCTTGGCGCCGAGTGCGGCGATGGCCGCGAACCCGTGCGGCTGCATCTCCTTGCCGCCGAAGCCGCCGCCCATCCGCAGACATTGCACGGTCACTTCGTGGCTGTGCAGGCCCAGCACGTGCGCGACGATCTCCTGGGTCTCCGAAGGGTGCTGGGTGCTGCTCTGGACGAAAACCTGCTCGGCCTCGTCGATGTGGGCCAGCGCCGCGTGCGTCTCCAGGTAGAAATGTTCCTGGTCGGAGAACTGGAACTCGCCGGTGAACACGTGCGCGGAGTCGGCGAAGCCGGCCTCGACGTCGCCGGCCAGCATCATGGGCCGGGCACCGTGGAAACTGTCGGCCGCGATCGCGTCCTGAAGGGTGATCAGGGAGGGCTGTTCGTCGAGTTCCACCTCGACGGCCGCCGCACCGAGCCGGGCGGCCTCCAACGTCTCGCCGAGCACCCAGGCGACCGCGTGCCCATGGAACATGACCACGTCGGGGAAGAGCGGTTCGTCGTGCTTCATTCCGGCGTCGTTGACGCCGGGCACGTCGGCCGCGGTCAGCACGCGGACCACGCCCGGCACGTCGAGTGCGGGCTCGGTGCGCAGTGCGGTGATCCTGCCATGGGCCTTCGTGGCCTGGACCGGGTGGGCGTGCAGTACGTCCTTGGTGCGATGGATCAGGTCGTCGGTGTAGAGCGCGCTGCCGGTGACGTGCAGGACGGCGCTCTCGTGCGGCACGGAGACGCCGACGACGGGCTTCTCGGGGCGCTCGGACAGATGGCTCATGACGTCACACCCTCGGTGGTTTGTGCGTACAGCTTCAGCAGACTCTGGCCGAGCATCGCGGAACGGTAAAGGGCGCTGGCGCGGTGATCGTTCATCGGCGTGCCCTCCGCCCGCAGCACCCGGGCGGCGGCCTCGACGGTCTCCGCCGCCCATGGCTTGCCCTGGAGGGCCGCCTCGGTGGCGAGGGAGCGGATCGGCGTGGCCGCCACGCCGCCCAGGCCGATGCGCGCCTTGCGTACGAGTCCGTCCTCGATGTCGAGCGCGAAAGCGACCGCGACGCTGGAGATGTCGTCGAATCGCCGCTTGGCGATCTTGTGGAAGCCCACGACCGGCGACAGTGGCAGGGGAAAACGCACCGCACGGATCAACTCGCCGAGTCGGCGCACGCTCTGCCGGTATCCGGTGAAGTAGTCCGCCAACGGAACCTCGCGTTCGCCGTCGACGCCGGTGAGGACCACCGAGGCATCGAGGGCGAGCAGCGCCGGCGGGCTGTCACCGATGGGCGAGCCGGTACCCAGGTTGCCGCCGAGGGTCGCGCTGTTGCGGATGAGCCTGGAGGCGAACTGCGGGAACAGCTGGCCCAGCAACGGGACACGGCCGTCGAGGCGGCGCTCGATCTCGGTGAGCGTCAGCGCCGCTCCGATCTCGACGTGGTCGGATTCGACGCGCAGCTCCCGCAGTTCGGGCAGCCGGTCGACGGCGACCACGTAATCCGCCCTGCGGGAGCGGATGTTGACCTCCACACCCCAGTCGGTGGAGCCGGCGACGACCACCGCGTCGGGTCGCTCACGCAGCAACCGCAGTACGTCTGCCAGAGTGCCCGGCCGCAGGAACGCCTTGTCGTCACACGTGTATTCGGTGGCGGCCGGCGGGGGCGGGGACTGCTCACGACGCTGGGCCAGCAGGTCCTCGTCGGTGGGCGTACCGACGGCGAACGCGGCATCGCGGATCGGGCGATAGCCGGTGCAGCGGCACAGGTTTCCGCTCAGCGCATGAAGGTCGAAGCCGTTCGGACCGTGCTCGGCGTCGGTGTCCTTGGTCGAGCCGTCGTTCTTCACCGCGTCGGACGAGTCGGACGAGTCAGCCGCGTCGGGGGAAGCCGCGTGCGCGCACCGGTCGGGACGGTAGTACTCAGCGGCCATGCTGCAGATGAACCCCGGTGTGCAGTAACCGCATTGGGAGCCGCCGCGGACCGCCATCTCCTCCTGCACCGGATGCAGTGTGCGCCCGGTGCCGGACTCACCGACGGTGGCGAGGCCTTCGGAGGTGACGATCTCCTGCCCGTCCAGGGCCGCGGCCGGGATCAGGCAGGCGTTGATCGCCACCCAGTCGGTCGGCTTGTTCACCCCGGGGCGGGCCACCAGGACCGAACAGGCACCGCATTCACCCTCGGCGCAGCCCTCCTTGGCGCCGGTCAGACCACGCTCGCGCAGGAAGTCCAGCGCCGAGGTGTGGGACGCAGCCGGGGAGATCGGTGCTTCTTTCCCGTTGACGGTGATCCGAGGGGTCTGAGTGGTCCGAGTGGTCCGAGCCGTTGTCATGACAGGCCTTCGCTTCGATGCGCGATCGGTTGATTCATCATGGTCGCCAATTTCAGGCAGCTTTCTGTGTTCGGACGCGCCACGCGAGAGGGGCGCACGACAGCACGCGGCAGTGGCGTGCCGGAAGGCGGTGGGGTGGTGAGGCGGTGAGGTGATGCCGGTGTCGCGAGGGGTGCCAGAAATGGCCGGCGCTGCTGCGCTACGGACGGCAAGCACGAGGTGCCACGGACGGGCACATCAGAAGGGCGTACTCAGGCGCCGTGCGCGATCCGACCCGGAACCCAGACAGTGCGCTGGGCGAGGCGACCGAGATCAGAGCTGGTGTTCATCCGCTGGGTCGCCCCCTTTCAGTCGTGACAGGTCGATGGCCACCGCAAACTAGTTGGCTGGAGCCACCGAGGTCAAGGGGTGGTGGTCTGTCGGGGTACCGCACCGCACCGCAGGCCACGTGCTCGGCGAGGGGTTGCGCGGCACCCGCGACACCTTCGGGGGCGGTGTGGCAAATCGCCCGCGGGGTGGACCTCTCCCGGCGGGCGAACCGCTCCTTCGTCGACCGCGGCGCCTACGTGGTGGCCAGGGCCTCGCCCGTCCACGCGGCGCGCAGCGCCTTCTTGTCCACCTTGCCGACCTTGGTCGTCGGCAACTGGTCCAGGAGGACGGTCCCGCGGGGCGTGTAGAGCTCCCCCAGCTCGGCGGTGACCGCCGCGCCGACCGTCTCCGGGTCGACGTCGGCGCCCTCCGCCGTGGCCAGGAAGATCTGTACGGCCTCCCCGAACTCCTCGTCAGGAACGCCGAGGGCCGCCGCGTTGCGCACCCCGGGCAGCGTGAGCAGGAAGTCCTCGAGGACCCGGGAGTAGACGTTGTCGCTGGTGCTGCCGGTGACGATGATGTCCTTGGCCCGGTCGACGAGATAGAGGTAGCCGTCGGCGTCGAGATAGCCCAGGTCCCCCGTGCGCAGCCAACCGTCGTGCAGCGCCTGCGCGGTGCGCTCCGGGTCCTCGTAGTAGCCGAGCATCACCGTCTCGCCCCGGACGCACACCTCGCCGACCTGCCTGGCGGGCAGTGCGGCCGCGCTGTCCTCACCACGGATCTCGATCTCGGTGTCGGATATCGCGCGACCGCAGCTGCGCCAGAGCTCGGGCCGGCGAGCCCCCTCCGAGGCGAGGTCGTCCGCGCCGAACGCGGCGATGCCGAGCGCCTCCGACTGTCCGTAGCCCTGGCTGAGGACCGGGCCGAAGACCTCGACGGCCTGCTGCAGACGGCTGGGCGACGAGGCCGCGCCGCCCACGACGATCCGTCGCAGCGCGGGGAGGGTGCCCGGCACGCACTCCGGGTGGTCGAGCAGCGCGTACAGCATCGGCGGCACGAACATGGTGGCGGTGATGCGCTCCTCGCGCAGCACCGTCAGAGCCGCGCTCGCTTCGAACTCGGGCAGTACGACGAGGGCGGCGCCCGTCACCAGGGCCTGTACCGAGGTGAGGTGGCCGCTGCCGTGGGTGAGCAGCGTGGAGGCGAGCACCCTGTCCGTACCCGGGTTCGCGGTCGGGAAGACCGCGGGGCTCGACTCCTGGCGGCCCTCCGCCAGGTCGACCAGTGCGTCATACAGACGGTGACTGTGCGCGGCGAGCTTGGGGCGGCCCAGGGTGCCGCCGGTGTAGAGGACGGTGACCGCTTCGTCGGGTCCCGGGGCGGGCACCCCGTCGGGACGCTCCGCGGGGCATGCGGCCGCCACGGCCAGCAGGTCCGTGCAGCGCTGTTCGCAGGGCCCGAGGCTGAGCAGCACGGGGGCGTGGACGCTGCGGTCCGCCGCGTCGGCGGCCCGCCGGGCGAAGAGCGGGTCGGTGACCACGGCGCGCGCCCGGGACTGCTCGACCAGCGCGGCGAGCTCCCCGGGCCCGGGTTCGGGCGGCAGGAACACGACGCGGCAGCCGATGAGATGGACCGCTAGCTGGACCAGGACGGAGTCCACACGGTTGGCCAGGAACAGCCCCACTCCGTCGCCGGGCGCGAGCCCCTGCCGGCGCAGCGCGTGCCCCAACCGGAACAGCCGCCGCCGAGCGTCCGCCCGAGTCAGTCGCTCGGCACCCTGAACCAGCGCCTCGGCGTGCTCGTCCGTGTGCCACTGCTCCAGGATGCGGTCCACGTACGTCTGCGGCCCGGATGTTTGCTGTGCGTTAATGATCATGGACACATGCAAACATGTCGCTTAGGTGCCGTGCTCTCACAGGGGGTCGATTCGGCCATCGGACCGCGGAGTAACATGCCCCGGGCCGGAGGGGTGTGTGCCTTTGGCCCAGGACCCGTCCGATCAGGTCTCCCGCGGCCCCTCGCGCCAGCGCGGCGGGTCGATCCGGCCCGCGTACAACGGGAGTTCGAGGGGCGGGCGGTCGTCGGCGAACGGGTCCCACACTCGGGCGAGGCCCGCCGTGCCGTGCGCGCGGACCCGGCGGGCCTCGGCCAGGTCGAGGATGTCCGTCACGACGATCTCCGGTTCGGGGCCCGACTCGGCACGTACCCGGCCCTCGGGGTCCACGACGACGCTGCGGCCGATGCCGTCCGGGGGCGCCGCGTTCACGCTGGCGAGGAACACCTGGTTGACGATCGCGTTGGCGCGGGCGAGGACGAGTTCCTGGGCGCGGTCCACGGTCGGTGTGCGCACCAGGTTCACCACGAGGTCGGCGCCCTGCCATGCCAGGTGGCGGGTGACCTCCGGGAACCACGCGTCGTAACAGATCGACAGACCGACCCGTCCGTGGCCCGCCAGGTCGAAGACGATGAAGCTGCCGCCCGCCGCCGTCGTCTCGTGGGGAAGCCAGGGGAAGACCTTGCGGTACTCGGCGACGCGCCGCCCCTCGGGCGAGTACACGGGCGCCGTGTTGTAGATCTGGCCGTCGGCAGCGCGTTCGTACACACTTCCGGGGATGAGCCACAGTCCGAGTTCGCGGGCCAGCCCGGCCAGCGTTTCGCCCCTGGGGCCGTCGATGTCCTGGGCGGCCGCGGTCATGACCCGCTCGGGGTCCTCCTCCGGACGGTGGCCGCACACATGCAGCTCCGGGAACGCGAACAACCGCACCGCGGGGTAGGCGCGGGCGAGGCGGCGCAGCTGGTCCGCGAACGCGTCGAGGCTGTCGTCGGCGTGATGGAGGGCGGCCGCCTGCACCAGGCCGATCGGCAGTGGGGTGGGCATGGGAAGTGGGCACCTTCCGCGTTCGGGGGCGTCCGGGCGAGGGGGACGTGCAGCAGGTAATCACCCGGCTGCCGGAGGGACAAGATCCCCATCTCCTGTGCGAACCACAGGACAAACCTGCGGGTACGCGGACCTCACGGTTTCGCCGAGCGGGTGCACCGCAGTTGTGCCCGTCCCGGGGACAGCGGATTCTGTAGGGGATGAACGGGGCTGATGTGGCGCCATGAAGGCATGGAACGAGGAGCAGGGTGCTGAATTTCGTGGTCCCCTCGACGTCACCAGGGCGGCCACGGTGGTCCTCGATGCCCAGGACGCGGTCATCGGCTGGAGCCCGGCGGCGGAGCGGCTCCTCGGATACCCGCCGCAGGAGATCGTCGGCAGGCCCCTGACCACGTTCCTGTCGCCCGGCCCGACGCCCTCTTTCCTGCCTCTTCCTGCCGACTTCCGGGGTAACGAGCTCCACGTCGCCCGGCATCAGGACGGACGTGACCTGGTCGTCGCCACCGCGGTGTGCCCCCTGCCGGGCGCGGGCCCGGCCGCGCGCGTCCTCGTCGCGACGGAGCTGCAGGATCTGCGGCAGTGGGAATCCCGCCTCGCCCTGCTGCAGGGCCTCGCCACCCAGTCACCCGTCGGTCTGGGCATCTACGACACCGACCAGCGCCTGACCTGGTGCAACGCGGCGTACGAGCGGGAGATAGGGCGACCGTTCGCCGAGTTCCGGGGCCTGCGGGCCGATCAGCTGTACTCCGGCGGAGAATTCGTGAGCAAGGGGCATCCGCCGACTCTCGAAGCGGTCATGCGGCACGTCCTGGAGACCGGTGAGCCGTTTCTGGACCTGCACTTCAAGGGCAGGCCGCCCAGCGACCCGGAAACGGACCACCTCTGGTCATGTGCCTACTACCGGCTGCAGGACGCCGACGGCCGGGTCATCGGGGTGTGCGAGGACGCCTTCGACATCTCCGACCGCTACAAGGCCCAGCGGCGTCTGGCCCTGCTCGTCGAGGCGGGCCGCGGGATCGGGACCGCCCTCGATGTGCGGGTCACCGCCGAGAAGATCACCGAGGTGGCGGTACCGGAGTTCGCCACCACGGTGACGGTCGACCTCGCCCGGGCGGTCCTCGAGGGCGAGGTCCCCGCCACCCTCAGCGAGGCGGCGTCATCCCTGGTGCGGGTCGCCCGCTGCTCGGCCGAGGAAGCCCGACGGCTGGAGCCGGGAGGCCATCCTTCGCACTGCGGGCCCAGTAGCCGCGGTCCCGCTGATCGCGGGCGCGGTGCTGCCCCCGACAGCCACCCGCCGGTGGAGTACCCACCCGGTTCGCCGCAGCACCGCAGCCTCTCCTCGGGCGGGCTCGTGCTCGACGACGCGGCCCTGGTCGTGCCGCTGCGGGCCGGGAACAGCACGCTGGGGCTCGTCACCTTCGTCCGCGACACCGGATCGGCCACCTTCGACAGCGGTGAGGTGGCCCTGGCGGACGAGCTGGTCGCCCGTACGGCGGTGTCCATCGACAACGCCCGCCGGTTCACCCGTGAGCGCACCGCGTCGCTGGCCCTGCAGCGCCAGCTGCTGCCGCGGCACGTGCCGGAGCAGTCGGCGGTCGAGGTCGCGCACCGCTATCTGCCCACGGACGACGTCACCGGCGTCGGCGGCGACTGGTTCGACGTCATCCCGCTCTCCGGCACCCGCGTCGGACTCGTGGTCGGGGACGTGGTGGGGCACGGCCTGCAGGCAGCCGCCACCATGGGCCGGCTCCGGACGACCGTACGCGCGTTCGCCCAGATGGACATGGATCCCGTCGAGCTGTTGTCGCGCCTCGACGATCTGGTGGCCCAGTCCGCGGAGGAGCAGCGCAGCGAGCTGGGCGCGCCCGACGCGACGTATGCCGATGTGACCACCGGGGCGACCTGTCTGTACGCGGTGTACGACCCGGTGTCGCGGCGCTGTGTCATGGCCAGGGCGGGGCACCTGCCGCCGGCCGTGGTCACCCCGGAGGGCGCGCCGACCTTCCCCGACCTGCCGGCCGGCCCGCCGCTCGGCCTCGGCGGTCTGCCGTTCGAGTCGGCGGAGATCGAACTGCCGGTGGGCAGCCTCCTCGCTCTGTTCACCGACGGCCTGGTCGAGGCGCGCGACCGCGACATCGATCACGGACTCGACACCCTGGCCCAGGTGCTCAGCGACCGGCACGCGTCACTCGAGGCCCTGTGCGACCGGGCCGTGGCGGAGCTCCTGCCGAGCGGCTCGACGGCCGACGACACCGCGCTGCTGCTCGTCCGTACGCGCGAACTCGACACCGCGCAGGTCACCGAATGGGAGCTGCCGCCCGAGCCTGTCGCCGCGGGGCAGGCCCGGGATCTTGCGACCGAGCAACTGCACCAATGGGGCCTTGAGGAACTGGCGTTCGCGACCGAGCTCGTCGTCAGCGAGCTGGTCACCAACGCGGTCAGGTACGCCGAAGGCCCGATCCAGGTACGGCTCATCCGTGACCGCACGCTTCTGTGCGAGGTCGCGGACCGGGGCCACACCTCACCGCACCTGCGCCACAGCGGCGAGGAGGACGAGGGCGGGCGCGGCCTGTTCATCGTCGCGCAGCTCGTCCAGAGATGGGGGACGCGCTACACCCGCTCCGGCAAGACCATCTGGACGGAACAGGCCTTCCCCACGACGGTGTGAGTCCGGCCCACCCTCAGCCGTTGAAGCGGTCCGGGTCTGGGCCGGTCCGCTCGTCGCGGTTCAGTGCGGAGATCTCACCGATGTCACCCGGGCTGAGCTCGAAGTCGAAGAGGTCGAAGTTCTCCTCGATGCGCTTCTGGGTCGCCGACTTGGGGAAGACGATGTCTCCGCGCTGGATGTGCCAGCGCAGGGTCACCTGGGCGGGCGTCTTGCCCACGCGCTGCGCGATGCGGTTGATCGTCGGGTCGTCGAGGACCTTGCCCTGCGCGATGGGCGACCAGGCCTCGGTGGCGATGTCGTGCTCGGCGCCGAAGGCCCTGACGTCGTCCTGGGTGAGGTAGGGGTGCACCTCGATCTGGTTGACCGCGGGGACCACGTCGCTGCTCTCAAGGAGCCGACGCAGGTGGTGGGGCTGGAAGTTGGAGACCCCGATGGCCTTGGAACGTCCCGAGCGGTAGATCTCCTCCAGGGCCTTCCAGGTCTCCACGAAGTCGCCCTCGCCGGGCAGCGGCCAGTGGATGAGGAAGAGGTCCAGGTAGTCGAGGCCCAGATCGTCCATCGTCCGGTCGAACGCCTTGAGCGCGTCGTCGTGCGCGTGGGCGCCGTTGTTGAGCTTGCTGGTGACGAAGATGTCGGCGCGGTCGATGCCGGAGTCACGGACCGCCTGGCCGACCTCCTTCTCGTTGCCGTACATCTGTGCCGTGTCGATGTGGCGGTAGCCGGCCTCCAGCGCGGCCAGCGTCGTCTCCCGGGTCTCCTCCGGCTCGATCTGGAAGGTGCCGAAGCCGAGCTGGGGGATCTGCACGGCGTTGTTGAGGGTGATGGCGGGTACTGCGGTCACGGTGGCTCCTTGCTTTGCTGGTTTCGCGGGCGGAGGACGCCATGGGCTGTCTGTCAGAACGGCTTGCCGTTCGCTCGGCCGCAAAACACATGTCTGGTCAGCTTTTGTCCCGCTGTGAAGAGCGGTGCGGACAGTGGGGGCGGTACGGGGGCGGATCACTCAGCCGGCGATGCCGTGCAGCTCCGCGTCGGGCGGCAGGATCCGGACGAGCTTGCGGTTCACGAATTCCCGCATGCCGAGCTCCGAGAGCTCTCGCCCGTAGCCCGAGCGCTTGATCCCACCGAACGGCAGGTCGGGCTGGGTCGAGGTCGGGTGGTTCACCCAGACCATGCCGGTCTCCACGCGCTCCGCCACCCGGCGGCCCCGCTCCACGTCCGCGCAGAACACGGATCCGCCGAGGCCGTACTGGCTGTCGTTGGCGAGGGCGATCGCCTCGTCCTCGTCGGCGACGCGGTAGATGACCGCGGCAGGCCCGAAGAGCTCCTCGGCATAGGCGCGCATGCCCGGCTTGACGCCGGTGATGACCGTCGGTTCGACGAAGGCACCCGGACGGTCGATCCGGTGACCGCCGGTGACGAGTTCCGCGCCTTGCTCCACCGTCTCGCGGATCTGGTCGGCCAGGTCCGAGGCCGCCTGCTCGGACGAGAGCGGGCCCAGGGTGGTCGACTCGTCCGCGGGGTCACCCGGGCGCAGCTCCTCGAACTTGCGGCGCATCCCCTCGACGAAGTCGTCGTACGCGTCCTCGACGACGATGAAACGCTTCGAGGCGACGCAGCTCTGACCGGTGTTCGCCATGCGGCCCGCCACCGCCGCCCCGATCGTGCGCTCGAGGTTCTCGGCGTCCAGGACGATGAAGACGTCGCTGCCGCCGAGCTCCAGCAGGCTGGGTTTCATGTTCCGCCCGGCCCGTTCGGCGACCTTGGCCCCCGCTCCCTCGCTGCCGGTCAGGGAGGCTCCGCGGACCACCGGGCTGTCGATGATGCGGGAGATCTCCTCGTGGCTCACGAAGAGGTTCGTGTAGACACCCTCCGGGGCCTGCGCGTCGCGGAAGAGCGTCTCCAGGGCGAGCGCGGACTGCGGGCAGATGCCGGCGTGCTTGACCAGCACGGTGTTGCCGAGCACCAGGTTGGGGCCCGCGAAACGGACCACCTGGTAGAGCGGGAAGTTCCACGGCATGACGCCGAGGAGCACACCGAGGGGCTCGCTGACGAGGTAGGCCTCTCCCTCGCCCTCGAAGTCCAGCGGCTCCGCGGCGGCGAAGTCCGGACCGCGCCGCGCGTAGTACTCCAGAATCGACGCGGCGAGGTCGACCTCGCCGCGCGCCTCGGAGATGAGCTTGCCCATCTCCAGGGTGATGAGCTGGGCCAGCTCTTCCTTGCGTTCCTTCATCAGCTCGGCCGCGCGTGCGACGACGGCCGCGCGCTCCGCGATCGGGCGCTCGCGCCATGCGTCGAACGCGTGGCCCGCGGTCTCCAGCGTTGCATCGACTTCTTCGCCCTCGATGGCCGCGAACTCCACGAGGGTCTCCCCCGTGTACGGGCTCACGGTCGCGAACGACGTTTTGCGCTGATCCGACATGGACTCTCCAGAGCGACGAGTGAGGACATGGGGCGGAGCGTTGCGTTCCGGCCCCATCCCGGGGTACCCGTCACCGCAAGACGCAAACAGCTCATATGCCAAAAAGGGCGCGTATGCCCACGGTGGAAGACGGTCTCCCGGCCCGCGTCATCCCTGCGTGTCCGCCCGTACGGCGGGACCCAGATGAATGCGCAGATCACCGAACCGGTGGGAGGGCCAGTCGCGCGCGTAGCCCGGCGGGCCCTCCTTCTCCGGGACAAGCGTGGCCGTCGGCGTCCGTTGCGCCGTCCGGAGGAGGTCCGCCTGCGTGATGCTCGCGTTGTGCCCCTGGGTCTGGGCGGACGAGCACCCGGCGTAGAAGCCCACCGGGAGAGCTTCGTGACCGTTCAGCACGCAGGGCGGCCGTACGCCGAGCCGGTGCAGCTCGGCCGCCGTGCGGGCCCACTCCTGGCGACCGGCGGTCGACCGGGCCACGGTGTCCTCGAGGACCACGTACTGCATGGCCAGATGCCCGGCGAAGGCCAGCGCCGCCAACGTCACCGCCACCGGCCGCCACGTCCGGCGCACGCCGGTGACCAGGTGGACGAGGGCGTCGGCGACCGGGATGGCGAGCAGTGCGTAGAACGGCAGCAGGAAGCGCGGCGCGGCGTACCCGATCATGAAGAGGTACGGGATGCCCGCCGTCGTGGCGCAGGCCAGCGGCAGCAGCGTGCGCGCGGTGCGCCGCCCCCTGACCGCGACGGCGAGGCCCAGCGCGGCCAGCATCGGCAGGGCGAACCACCACGCGATCAGCTCCGGGGCCGGAAGCGGGCTGTCGCACGGGCGGCACAGGGTCTGACCGCCCAGTCCGCGCAGCTGGTCCAGGACGGCGATGTTCCAGCCGAGGCCACCCTGGATCCGGGAGGCGTCGGCCAGGCGCGCGCCAAGACCGCCGAAGCCGGCGTACGCCTCGACCACCCAGCCGACGGCTCCCGACCCCAGCCCCACGACGAGCGCCGCCAGGAGCCGCGGCCGCCGCCACCGGCGTACGCACACCAGCAGCACGAACAGCGGGAGGACCACCCAGACGGCGTCGGTGGGCCGCATCCAGGCCAGCAGCGCCGCGCCGGCGCCCGCCGCCCACAGCGCGGCCCGGTCATGACGGTCGGCCTGGGCCCGCAGGAAGCAGCCGACGACGGCCAGGGCGCCGATCGCGACCCAGTAGTTGGGCATGACCTCGGGGCCGTAGAAGACGGTCACCCAGAGCGTCGCGAACAGGACACCGGCCAGGACCACCACCCGCTGCGGGAAGAGCCCGCGCCAGACGCGCAGCGCCAGGAAGAGGCCGAGGCCGGACAGCAGGGCCATGTATACCCGCAGGAGTGAGGTGGACGACGACCAGGAGGCGATCGGCGCGGCCAGCAGGGAGATCCCGCGGGAGCGTGGCGCACTGAAGAACGCCGCCGGAGCGTGACCGCTGACCTGGCTGACGTACACCGCCTCGTCCCAGCCGAGCCCCATGCCGGGCCGTACGAGGGCCAATTGGGCCAGCGTGAAACCCACCGCCACGGCAGCAAGCCATCCGTGACCTGCGGTGCGTCGTGGCGTGCGGACGACCGGCGTCGGGGCGTGGCTCCGCACTCCGACGAGCGGGGCACTCAAGGTCTTGACCATCGCCTGCCTTCCCCCTACACGCAGCAGGGCTCCCCTTTCGGCCCACAGCAGGCAGCACGAAAGGCATTAGTCGGAAAAACGTGCACAAACTAACCCGACTTACTGAGGAGCGCAGCGCGAAGCTCCGGTGGCTTGCTCGCCGATGCGGGATGCTGGGGCCGCACGCGCACGGGGGGACAGAGGTGAGGGGCTTCATCGAGGGGAAGCGCGGCGATCAGGAAGGCCCCCTCCATATGGGGGCCGCGCTGATCCTTCCGGGTGTGGCCGCGCTGTCCGTGCCGCCGACTACCTGCACGACGGGCTCACCTGACGACCCGTCTGCTGCCCGCACGACTCACGCGACAGATCTGGTCCGGGCTCGCTCGCGGAGCACGACGGCACCGGAAAGCCCCCGCCTCGGCGCCGAACACCGAGGCGGGGGAACAAACGTCCGGGAGCGTCAGGGGCGCCCGCTGAACCCCCACGTCCCGTGCGGCGCGCGGTACACCACGTAGCCCGGTTCCGTGCGCACGTACTCAGTGCCCCGGGGTGCCTGTGCCGCCTTGCGCGATGCGGCGGGTACGTGGACCTCGGCCGTCGCGCCTACCGGGACCCGCACCGTGAGGCGTACGGTCGCGTCGACGCGGGACCAGGACACCTCCGCCGGTCCGCGCACGGTGTGCAACTCGGTGCGCGCCCAGGTGACTCCCGTACGCGCGTCGGGCCGCACGGTGAAGGTGCGGTACCCCTCGTCGCCGGGACGCAGCCCCGCCACGTTCTCGTACAGCCACTGCACCACGGTGCCCTGGAAGTAGTGGTCGCGCGAGCGCGAGTCGAGCGGCCACATCTCCCACATCGTGTCCGCGCCGTTGTCGAGCCAGTGGCCCCAACTCGGGTACGTGCGCTGGGTGGCGATGGCGTGGGCCACGTCGGAGTGGCCCTGCGCGCTGAGGCAGCGGAGCAGCACGCTCGTGCCGAGGCAGCCCGTGTTGAGGTGGTTGCCCCGTTTCTCGATGTCGTCGAGGAGCGAAGCGGTGACGCTCGCCCGCGCGCCGGGCGGGACCAGGCCGAAGGCCAGCGGGACGCAGTTGTTGGTCTGCCGGTATTCGGGGTCCTTGGCCGTGCGGTAGTGGCCCTCGGGGGCAAGGAACGTCGCGTTGAGGTTCTTCCTCAGTTCGTCGGCGGTATCGAGGAAGCGCCGTCGGACATCGTTGTCACCCGCTACGCGCGCCATCTCCGCGGTGTCGGTGAGCGCCCGGTGCAGATACGCCGTCGCGGTGAGCCGGGTGTCCTCGGGCGGGTTGCCCCCGTAACCGGGGGAGAGATAGTCACCGAGGGCCGTGACCGCCAGACCGTCCTTCAGCCGACCGGTCTCCCATTCCAAGTACCGGACCAGGGTGGGCAGATGCTGCTCGATGACACGCTCGTCGCCGTAGACGCGGTACATCTCGCGCACGAGGAACGGGTAGACCGTGGTCCACTCCGGCGACGGGCCGAGGTCCCCGTACCCCCAGCCTCCGCTCGGCACGATCACCGGCAACTGGCCGTCCTTGTTCTGGCTGTCCCGCAGGTCGCCGAGCCACTTGCCCAGGAACCGGTGCATGCCGAGTGCGTACATCATGACGGGCGCGCCCACCTGCGCGTCGCCGGTCCAGCCGTTCTTCTCGTACATCGGCGTGTCCGTGGGGATGCCGTGCAGGTTGTTCTGGATCGTGCGCCGCATGGCCTTCTCGAGCCGCTCGTAGAACGGCTCGGAGCAGGTGAAGGTGCCGGTGTCGTCGACGGGCGTGTGCACCAGCCGGCCGAGCACGTCGTCCAGGTCGGGTTTGCCCGGCAGCCCGCTGATCTGCACATAGCGGAAGCCCTTGTACGAGAAGCGGGGCTCCCACACCTCGTCGGCACCGCCGCCCGCACAGATGTACTCGTCGGTCTGGAACCGGCCGGGCACATGTCCCGTCTCGGCGTGCACGCTTCCGTCGTCCTTGAGCTTCTCGCCGTGCGCGAGCCGCACGAGAGTGCCCGCATCGGCGCGCACGCGCAGGCGCGTCCACCCCGCCATGGTGCGTCCCATGTCGACGATCCAGTCCTCTCCGTGCGCCTTCACCGCCACAGGACGCACGGTGTCGATGACCTCGATCGCGTCGTGGGGCTGCGCCCGCAGCTCGCCCTTCGGGGGATCACGGCGTACGGACCGCTGCCAGCGCCCGTCGTCGAACCCCGGCTCGGTCCACTTGCCGGGATGCTCGCGGGCGTCATACGTCTCCCCCGCGTAGAGGGAGTTGGTGCGGGTCGGGCCCTCCGTGATCCGCCATGAGCCGTCCGTGGCGACGGTGGTGCGGGAGCCGTCCGGGTGGTCGATCTCCAGCTGGCCGAGGAGTTGGGGCTCACCGTGCCACGGCGGCTTGTGCCAGTTCCACACATTGGGCGTCGTCATGCCGTAGAAGCCACGGCCGAGCGTGACACCGATGGCATTGGAGCCCCGACGGATCTGGTCCGTCACGTCGTGCACGGCGTAGAACACCGTCTCCTCGTAGTCCGTGAACCCCGGGTCGAGGACCTGTCGGCCGACCCGTCGGCCGTTGAGGTGCGCCTCGTAGTAGGCCAGCCCGCTGATGTAGAGGCGGGCGCGGCTCACGGGCTTGCGGACGGTGAACTCGCGGCGCAGCAGCGGCGCGGGCTGCTCGGTCGCCGGAACCTGTGCGTCGCTGCCCCAGGGGCCTTCACCGTACGGCGCGAGCACCTTCGCCTCGGGCCAGCCGCTGTCGTCGAAGTCGGCCTCCTGCCAGCCCTCCTGCTCCGACTCGGCGCACCTCCACCCCGCCCCGGTCACCAACTCGTGGGAGCCGCCGCCGGATTGCACCAGCAGCCGGACGAGCAGGCCGCCGGGGTTGACCGAGGCGCTGCCGCGGTTCGTCGCTCGGGCGGCGACCACCACACGCCGGCCCGCGGCTCGCACGCGCTCGGTCACGTCGGCCAGCCGCGCGGTCCGCCAGCCGTCCGTCTGCTCCGGGGCGTGCAGGACCTCCTCTCCATCCACATAGAGGGTGAAGTCGTCGTCGGCGGTGGCCACGACCCGGGCCGCGGAGGCATCGCTTCCCTCGGGCAGCTCCAGAACGCCTCGGAACCACCTCGCCCCCGCCGGCGCGTCCTCCACGGTGGAACCGGGCGACCAGATCCATGAGGCCCCTTCGAAGCCCGGCGGTTTCGGCGCCGCGTCCGCGCCGATCCAGTGCCCCCGCCAGGCGTCCTTCGCCAGCGCGGTCTCCCACCAGCGCGAGGTGCTCCATGCGGAAGCCCGGCCGTCGGCGTCCCAGACCCGCACCTGCCAGTGATAGCGCGTACGCGGCTTCAACGAGGGCCCGCCGTACGGGACTCCGAGGGTCCGAGAAGAGGCGACGCGCCCGGAATCCCATACCAACCCGGCGCCTTTCCCACCCGTGCCGAGCGAGACCCGGATCTGATACGCGCTCTGCCGGGCGCCCTGGCCGGGCGCCGAGAGTTCCCAACTCAGCCGCGGCTCGGCGACGTCCGTACCGAGGAGGGACGTCGCGTACTCGACCGTCGTGCGCTCGACTCTCAGCGCCCCCGCCCCCTCTCCCTGACCCCCGCGCTCATCCGCGGCGGCGGTGTCCAGGCCCTGGCCCAGCCCGATGACACCCACTCCGGCACCGACCGCTGAGGTCCGCAGAAAGGCCCGCCGGTTCCACGCACTGCCGCGTGTCGTCTCTCGCTCTTCGCTCATCACACGTCCCTTGGATGATGAATCCGAGTGCCCGATATACCGAATGAAACGTTTCATTCAGAGCCCGGCAAGCCTAGGTCGAGCACTGTGGGCAACTCAAGAGGTGTGCAGAAGCGGGCGATCGCGCGAAAGCCCCGCCCGGTTCACGCCGAGCGGGGCCCGGCGGGCGGCGGCAGGGGCAGCGCGCGCGGGCAGGGACGCCACGTCACCCACTGACGTGACGTCAAGTCGCCTGTCACACATACATAGCCGGGTTCACCGGCACAGAGCCGCGTCCACAACCTTGTCGACGCGCTCTCTGCCCGCCGCGTCATCCAGTTGCATGGTCACCGCGACGTTGACCGCGCGGCCGTCGTCGGTGGCTCCGCCTCGGGTCTCATAGCCGGGGAAGCTGCCACCATGACCCCAGTAGAGGCCGTCGCCGCAAGGGAGTGGCTTGCTCACAAGGCCCAGGCCGTAGCGGGCTCCCGGGCCGAAGGTCGCTTCGGCGGGACGGGTGGAGCCGCGCATCTGGGCAAGCTGGGCCGGTGGCAGGAGGTGGCCGCCCAGAAGTGCGGAGTAGAAGCGGTTGAGGTCGGAGTTGGTGGAGATCAACTGCCCCGCGGCCCACCCCCAGGAGGGGTCGATCTCGGTGATGTCCCGTAGTGGCGCGTCGGGCGATTCCCGGTAGTAGCCGTGGGGATGGGGGCCTCGGATGCTCGCGTCACCGGGGGCGGGGAAGTAGGTGTGGCGCAACCCGATGCGCTTGATGACGCGCCGGTCCATCTCCTCGGCGAGGGAGTGTCCGGTGATCTTCTCGACGAGCAGGCCGGCCACCACGTAATTCGTGTTGCTGTACGCCCACTTCTCCCCTGGCTCGAAGTCGGCCTTGTGCCTCAGTGCGATGTCGAGGAGTTCACGCGGTGCGAAGTACCGGACGTCCTCCCCCAGGTAGTTGCTGTAGTTGGGAAGACCGCTGGTCTGCTGCAGGAGATGGCGGACGGTGATGCGGCCGCCGTCGATGCCCTCCCCGCGGACGAGGCCCGGCAGATAGGTGTCCACCGGGGTGTCGAGGCCGATCTTCCCCTCGCCGACCAGTTGCAGCACGACCACCGCGGTGAAGGCCTTGGTGTTGCTGCCGATCCGCACCCGGCCGTCCCTCGGCACCTTCGAGCCGGTGGCCACGTCACCGACCCCCGCGGTGTAGTTCCGGGTGTGGTCCTCGCGGCTTCGCACACTGGCCAGCGCGGCGGGCAGCCCGTCGGAGCGCACCAGCCTGTCCAACCCCTGTTGGACGGTGTCCACGGCGTCCGGCCTGGCGGCGGATACGGCGGGTGGCGCAAGGGCGCCCGCCGTCATGACACCGACGACCACGGCGACCGCGACCGGGAGGGCTCCGCGCGGACCTTTCTGCCGCCGGGAAGAACGGGACCTCTGCCATACCTGCTCACGCACGCGCCAACTCCTACGGATTCATGGGGAAACCAGCGGCATTTGCCGGTCCCAGCATTTCCGCAGGCGGCGGCCCGGCACGATCCTGCTGGCCGCCCGGCTCGGGTAGGGATATCCCCAGGATCTTCAGGGCAGCACGTCATCTAGGACAGTGCCTGGCCTAGATGCCTCCTAACGTGTTCCTCGACCGGCTGGACAGGCAGGAACACCGGAAGGCGCATCACCATGACCGTGAACGAAGCGACCAGCACCCCCGACCAGACGAAGGCCCCGGCCGTCACCGGCGAGCGCGCCGAGTGGCTGGAGACCCTCGCCAAGCACCGCCACTTCCTGCGCTTCACCGCACGTGACCTCACCGACGAGCAGGCCGGGCAGCGGACGACCGCCAGTGAGCTGTGCGTCGGCGGCCTGATCAAGCACGTCACCGCGGTGGAGAAGTCCTGGACCGGCTTCATTCTGGAGGGCCCGTCGTCGATGCCGGACTTCATGGCCATGACCGAGGCCGACTGGGCCGCCCACACGGACGACTTCCGACTGCTGCCCGGCGAGACGCTGGCAGGCGTACTGGCCGACTACGCCGAGGTGGCCCGCCGGACCGACGAAGTGGTCGCCACCCTGCCCGACTTGGACGTCTCGTGGCCGCTTCCGAAGGCTCCGTGGTTCCAGGAGACCGCGCAATGGTCGGCCCGGCAGGCCCTGATGCACATCGTCACGGAGACAGCTCAGCACTCGGGCCACGCCGACATCATCCGCGAGTCCCTGGACGGTGCGCAGAGCATGGCGTGAGGGCGGGCCGACGAAGGCGCGGCTGACGTAATTTTCAGTGGCGAGAATCTCTGTCGGTGCCGCTATTTCTCCTGCAGCAGCGCCAGCTCGGCGTCGACGGCGCCGCGCATCAGGTCACGCGCGTGCTCGATGCGCAGCCCGCCGCTGAGCCAGCGCATGCTGAGCCCTTCGAGCAAGGCGGTGAGCCGCTCCGCCGCCGCGGCCAGGGCGGGCGCCGGGGCTGTCGGCTGAACCTGGCCGAGGAGTGCTGCCACCTCCTGCACCCACACCAGGGTCGCCCTGGCGAGGTCCTCCCGCAGCACCTCGTCGAAGACGGCGCTCGCCCGCAGCTCGCCCCACGCGGCGCTGTTCTCCCTGACCACCTGGGTGTCCTGCAGTTCCAGCAGGAGGGACGCGTCCAGTTCCGCGCGGGGGGACAGCGGTTCGGCGTCCGTCGCGCGCTCGGTGGTGTAGCGCTCGGCGCGGTCGTTGATGAACTCCAGCGTGTGGCGCAGGATCCCGGTGCGGTCCTTGAAGTGGTAGTAGATCAACCCGGTCGACACCCCCGCCTCGGCTGCGAGTTCTTCGACGCGCAGGCCGCGGACGCCGCGACGGGCGATGAGCCGTGCGGCCGCTTCGAGGATCTGAGTGGTGCGAGACGCCATGGATCCGAACCCTATCGGGCCCTTGCGGACACGGCGCCCGGGGATGCGCTCCGTTGTTTGACTGAATTTTCAGTCTGTGTCAGAGTCGAGAATTGTCAGCCGTGTGACCCCCCGCAACGTCCGGAGCGCACCGTGTCCCCCCTCTTCCCCGCCCGCCGCACAGCCCTCCGGGCGCTCGCCGGAATCGGCACCGCCGCCCTCGGGGCCTCCGCGTGCGGACCAGACGCCCAGGCCACGGCGGGCAAGGGGGTGCGCATGGGTGCCGAGTGGGAGAGTCACGCGCGCACGTTCATGGCGTGGCCCGCCCTGGAGTCGGTGTGGGGTGAGGACCTCCCTTACGTTCGCGAGGACATCGCGCGTGTCGCCCGTGCCATCGCGGAGTACGAGTACGTCGTGATGCTGGCCGGGCCCGGGCAGCGGAAAGCCGCCCAGAGGGCCTGCGGGCGCGACGTCGAGGTCATTCCCCTGGCCGTCGACGACCTGTGGGCACGTGACACGGTGCCCGTGTTCGTGGAGCAGGACGGTGATGTGATCGGCGTCGACCTCAACTTCAACGGGTGGGGAAACAAGCAGGAGCACACGAACGACGCCCGCGTGGGCCGCACCCTCCTGCCGGAGTACGACATCCCGCGCAGGAAGGCTCCGCTGGTCGCCGAGGGCGGTTCCTTGGAGACCGACGGCGAGGGCACTCTCCTCATCACCGAGAGCTCGATCGTCAACGACAACCGCAACCGGGGAAAGAGCCGGGACCAGATCGAGTCCGAGCTCAAGCGGACGCTGGGCATCAAGAAGGTGATCTGGCTGGCCGGCGTGCGCGGCGAGGACATCACCGACGCACACGTGGACAGCCTCGTGCGGTTCACCGCGCCCGGTGTGGTGCTTCTCGACCGCGCTCTCCCCGGCATGCCCGCCGACTCCTGGTCGCGGGCGGCCGACCAGGCGAAGGCCGTGCTGAACGAGGCCACGGACGCCAGGGGCCGGCCCTTCGAGGTCATCGATCTGCCGCAGCCCGATCCGGACAGGATCAGGGGTGAGGGAGACGACTTCGTCTCGACGTACGCCAACTTCTACGTCGCCAACGACGCGGTGTTCCTGCCCGAGTTCGGAGACCGGAAGGCCGACAAGAACGCGCGGGGCATCCTGCGCGAGCACTTCCCCAAGCGCGACGTGGTGCCCGTCCGGATCGACACCATCGCCTCCGGCGGGGGCGGCATCCACTGCTCCACCCACGATCAGCCCGGCAAGCCGGTCGACTGAAGGGCGCCGCTCCCGTCCGCGTTCGTCGCGACGCCTCACGCCCGGAGGCGATCGGCGCCGCGACAGTCATGGGCCCCTCCATCAGGGCCCGTACGTCCCTCAGTTGCCACCCGCGCCGATCTCGGCACCGACCGCCGCCAGCGCGGTGGTCACGGGCTGGAAGAAGGTCTCGCCGCCCGCGGTGCAGTCGCCGCTGCCGCCCGAGGTGAGGCCGATCGCGCTGCCGTCGGCGGTGAACAACGAGCCCCCGCTGTCCCCGGGTTCGGCGCAGACGTCGGTCTGGATGAGCCCGCTGACGGTGCCCTCCGGATAGTTCACCGTGGCGTTGAGGCCCGTGACCGCGCCGGACTGGAGGCCGGTGGTGCTGCCCATGCGGGACACCTCCTGCCCGACCGCCGCCTCGGCTGCCTGCACGATCTCCGTGGTCTGGCCGTCGCCGGTGTCGACCGTGCTCGGTGCCTCGGTCGCCGGGTCGTCGTACGTGACCAGCGCGAAGTCGCCGTCTCCGGGGAAGGTGGCGGCCTGGACGGTTCCGATGGCCGCACCGTCCTGGGCGTCGGACCAGCTTTCGGCGGCCACCCCGCAGTGCCCGGCCGTGAGGAAGCCGGGACTGCCGTCCTCGGTCGTCACGTTGAAGCCGAGCGAGCAGCGTGCGCCACCTCCGAAGATGGCGTCGCCGCCCGCGGCGAAGGTCTTGAACTCCCCGGCGGACTTCTGGATGCGGGCCATGCCCGAGCCGAGTGAGTCGACGGTCGCCTCGAGCTTGTCCCAGCGTTCCCCGGTGACGGTGCGGTCGGCCGTGACGACGATCTGGTTGGTCCTGGGGTCGGTGGCCCACGCGGTGCCGGACATGGTGGCCCGACTGGCCAGCGTCTTGGTGGCCGAGCCCAGTTCACCGGAGCTGTTGTCGACGTTGCGCGCCACCGCTCCAGCCCTCTTCACCCGCACGTCGACCTCGTTGTTGTTGCCCACGACGTTGACGACGAGCTGCTGCTTCTCCTCGTCGTAGTACGCCCCGGCGTAGGCGTCACCCAGCTGCGAGGCCAACGGCTCGACCAGCTTCGTCGCCGATGCCGCGCTGAGCCTCTTGGCAGCGGCCCCTGGATCGGTCTCCGACCCGGACTGCGAGGCGTTGGCCTGCTGCAGCAGGACGGCCGTCGCGACCATGCCCAATGCCGCAGCCCCTGCCAGCACGGCCTTTCGCTTGGGTATTCGCTTGTGCCTCAACTCGTCGCCTCCTGTGGGGGATTCCGAATACGCTCACCGGCCGGAGCCGGGGACATGTCCGGTCCTAGATACGGGTGCGACGAGAGTTGCGTTCATCGAACGGAAGTCGTGTTTGCCGGGAGGCTCACGGCTCAGGGCATCTCGACGTCCGGCGACGGCGGGGCCGTTGAGCCGGCCGAGAGGAGTCTCTCCGCCAGCGCGCGACAGCGTTCGCCGAGCTCCGGTGGATCGAGCACCTCGAAGTCGTGCCCCAGCAGGAGGACATGCATGAGCACGGCGTCGAGGCGCTCGGCACCGCTGAGCACCTCGCAGCGCCCGCTCCCCCGCGGCCGTACGACCGCCGCCGACGCCGGAATCTGCGCGCGCACCGTCTCGGCCGGCGCGTGCACGAGGAAGCGCGCCTGATGGGTATAGACCCGGCTGGCCACTCCCTCTTGCACGTACGCCGCGGCGTCGGGCGCCTCGCGCGGGCTGAAGCGGAAGGTGCGCGCGGACGCGTCCGTCATCCGGTCGACGCGGAAGCTGCGCCAGTCGTCGCGGTCGAGGTCATAGGCGAGGAGATACCAGCGCCGGTCGGAGGCGACCAGGCGATAGGGCTCGACCCGCCGCCGTCTCACCCGGCCCTTGGACGGGTAGTCGAAACCGGCCTCGACCTCGTCGCGGCACGCCCTGGCCAGCGTCATGAGCACCCCGGGATCGACCGGCGCGCGGCCGCCCCCGAAGAACTCCACCGAGTCGGAGAGCGCGCGCACCTCGTGCCGCAGCCGCGCGGGCAGCACCTGGTCGAGCTTCGACAAGGCCCGCAGCGCGGCGTCACCGGCCCCGGCGACCGCACCGCCCGCCCCCGCGAGCAGGGAGACCGCGGTGGCGATCGCCTCCTGGTCGTCGAGAAGCAGCGGCGGCAGTTCCCGCCCCGGGCCGAGCCGGTATCCGCCACCGACGCCCTGGCCCGCGTACACCGGGTAGCCGAGCGTGCGCAGTCGCTCCACATCGCGCCGCACGGTGCGCGTCGTGACCCCGAGGCGCTCGGCGAGCTCGGGTCCGGTCCATACCTGGCGTTGCTGCAGCAGACCGAGCAGGGTGAGTACGCGCTCGGTCGTACCCAGTTCGTCGTCGAGTGCCTCGTCCATGAGGGTCACCCTGTCAGGGATGGCGGACCGATCCTGTCCGCCATCCCTGACAGGGTGACTGTCATGAGTCCCGCCACGAACGGAGCAGTCCGATGAGCCGCCACATCCAGATCACCTTCGACGCCCACGACCCGCGGGCCCTGTCCTCCTTCTGGCGCGACGCGCTGGGCTACGTCCACCCCGGCCCGCCCGGGGTCGACCTGCCCGAGGGCGCCGACGCGCTCGCGGCGTGGGACGAGTTCCTCGCACGGATCGGCGTACCGGAGGATCAGCGCAACACGAAGTCGGCCATCGAGGACCCGGAAGGGGACGGGCCGCGGGTGTTCTTCCAGCAGGTCCCCGAGGACAAGGTCGCCAAGAACCGCGTCCACCTCGACGTCCGTGCGGCCCCCGGCCTCGAGGGCGAGGAGCGCATGGCGGCGCTCGAGACCGAGTGCGACCGTCTTGTCGCGCTGGGGGCGAAGCGGGTGCGTCGCGACGAGCCCGCTCCCCCGATGAGCGCCGGTTACCTGGTGATGACCGACCCCGAGGGCAATGAGTTCTGCCTGGACTGAGCCCCGGCGTCACGGTGTGTGACGGCTGGACGGGCGAGGTGTCCATGTCCCGCTTACGTTGAAAGCAGAGGCCCACACCGTGTGTGACATCGGTGGGCGCTGTACCGACAAAGGAGTGGTCATGGCTGACAAGGGCGGCATGGACAAGATGAAGGGCAAGGCCAAGGAGATGACCGGCAAGGTCACCGGCGACCGCGGCAAGCAGGCCGAGGGCAAGATGGACCAGGCGAAGGGCGAGGCCAAGAAGGCCATGGGCGGCGCCCGTGACCGTGCCGAGGACGCGCGCGACTCCATGAAGCACCGCGACCGCGACGCCTGACCAGACTCCGCTGAAGCCCCCGCCCACTCCCGTGCGGGGGCTTCCGCCGTTCCACGTCGAAGGCGGCCGAGGCAACCGGTGGCGACTGCCGCGCCGGTCAGCCCTGCCCGTCCGCCGGTGCGTACGGCGCGATGCCCGCCTCGCCCGCCGCCTCCCGCAGGACGTCCTTGAGCATGTCCGGGGTCAACCGGCCGGTGAACGTGTTCCGCTGGCTGACGTGGAAGCAGCCGTACAGGGTGACAGGGCCCGGCGGGGCTTCCCCGGATGCGACAGCCGTTGAGCGCCCTCCGGTCTTCTCCGTGTCCTCACGTTCCAGCGTCACCCGCGCTCCGTGCGCGAACCGCGGCCGGGGCTTCGGCACGCGCCAGCCCGCCGCCGTGAACGCCGGGAGGGCGGCCTGCCAGCCGAACGCCCCCAGGATCACGGCGGACCGCAGCCGCGGCCCCAGCAACTCCATCTCCCGTACGAGCCACGGCCTGCACGTGTCGCGCTCGCCGGGGGTCGGCTTGTTCTCGGGCGGCGCACAGTGCACCGGAGAGGTCACCCGCACCCCGCGCAGCGTCAGGCCGTCGTCGACGGACACCGCGAGCGGGCTCGACGCGAGGCCCAGGTCGTACATCGCCCGGTAGAGGACGTCTCCGGAACGGTCGCCCGTGAACATCCGGCCGGTCCGGTTCCCGCCGTGCGCCGCGGGCGCGAGACCGATGACGAGCATGGAGGCATCGGGCGGCCCGAAGCCGGGCACCGGCCGGGCCCAGTACGTCCAGTCCATGAAGGCGGCCCGTTTGACCCGCCCCACCTCCTCCCGCCACTCGACGAGGCGGGGGCAGGCGGAGCACCCCGTGACACGTGCGTCCAGTTCGTCCAGCGGGTTCATGCGGACCCGAACAGCGCCTCGTCGGTGGAGCGGACCAGGCGTGCCTGCATGTTCCGTTCCATCATCTGCAGCGCGGCCGCGGCGAGGTCACCGTGGATGCTCGCGCAGGCGTCCTCGGCCACCATGACGCCCAGGTGCCTGATGTGCGCGTCGAGCGCCGAGTAGAGGACGCACTGCTCGGTCACCTGACCGCACAGGAGCACGGACTCGATGCCGCGCTGGCGGAGCAGGTACTCCAGAGGGGTGTCGTAGAAGATCGAGTGCCGGGCCTTCACCACGAAGAGCGAGTCGTCCGCGGGCCGGATCGGCGCGACCAGATCGGCGTGCGGGCCGCTCAGGACGATGTCGAGCAGCTCGTCGTGGTGCGAGCGCCACTGCCCGAAATTGTCGTTGGCGTAGATCACCACGACGTCCTCCTCCCGCGCCCGTTCGATCAGTCTGCGGACGTTGGGCAGGACTTCCTCGACCGACTTACGGAGGATTTCCGCATCGGGGTGGTCGTACATGTTGATCATGTCGATGACGATGAGAGCCTCTACAGCCATGCTCCGAGTCCATCACGCGCCGCATCCGTATCCACGGACGCCCCGCCCTGGAGCGCACTCGCGCCTGCCGCACGGCCTCACCGGGGCCGGCTGATCAGCCGGCGACCGCTTCGACCGCGAGGTGGATGTCCAGGCGGCGGCCGGTCATGCCCTTCGCCGTGGTCACGCCGAACGCGTAGCGGTCGACGGTGGCCGTGCCCTCGACGGTCAGGCGTCGTCCTTCCAGCTCGACCGTCCCGACCGTGACGGCCACGGGCCGCGTGACGCCTCGTACCGTCAACTCTCCCTGGAGCACCGCCGTGCCCGTCGCGGACCGCGTCACCTGTCGGCTGCGGAACGCGATCTCCGGGTGCGTGGCCGCGTCGAGGTAGTCGGCGGACGTGACGTGCCGGTCGCGGCGCTCCAGGCCGGAGTCGAACGAGGCCGCCGCGACCGTGACGTCCACCGAGGACGCGCCGACGGGGTCGGTCACGGTGATCTGCCCCCGGCTGATGCCGAAGGTGCCCCGGACCGGGAAGAGGCCGAAGACCGTGCGTGTCCGGAATCGCACCGTCGAAGCCGCCGCGTCGATCTCGTACGTACCGCTCCTCGGCACGCTCTGCTCTGTCGGACTCGACAGGACCATGACCTCAGCCGCCTCCCTCTGCTGCCGTCCACGGTGGCTCGGACACCCCGCGGTACTCCCCTCAGCGTGCTTGCCGTGCGGGGCGCGGGGCAGATCCGGATGTCGCCGGTCTCCCGGTACAAATGTCCCGCGTCGGGTGCGGATCGCGAGGAACCGGTGGCGGTGCGGGACCTGCGTACGCGGCTGGTGCGGGCCGAGGAGTTCGCCGCGACGTTGCGCGCGCACCTGTCCCGCTCCGGGCCTCAGCCGTCGGCGCCCTTACCGATGTAGAGCTCGGCGAACGCGGCCGCGGCCGCCGGTGAGCCGAGGATCCTGCGCAGCCGGGCGGTAGCGATGCCCGCCTGGAAGGGGTCACCCGACGATGCCCCGTGCAGCAGCTCCGAGAGCCACCGGGAGAACTCCTGGTATTGCCACACCTTCGGCAGGCAGGCCTCCGAGTAGCCGCTCAGAGCGCTGTCGTCCCCTTCCGCGCAGTAGGCGACGAGTGCGTCACCGAGCACCAAGGCGTCGTGGAGGGCCAGGTTCATGCCCTTCGCCGCGATCGGCGCGGCGAGGTGCGCGGCATCGCCCGCCAGGTACAGCCGCCCGAACGCCATGGGTTCCACCACGTAGTTGTGCATGTCGAGGACGCGTTTCTCGATCAGTGGCCCCTCGGTGAGCGGCGGCGCACCCGCCACCGTGAGACGGGCGTGCAGCTCGGACCAGACGCGCTCGTGCGGCCAGTTCTCGGGGTCGTCGCCGGGCGGGCACTCCAGGTAGTAGCGGGTGACCTGGGGGCTTCGGGCCATGTGGGCCGCGAAGCCGCGCGGATGCAGGCCGAAGACGACGCAGTCCGAGGACGGCGGCGCCTGTGCCAGGAGCGCGAGCCAGCCGATGCCGTAGTCGTGCCGGGCGACCGTGGCCCGCTCGGCCGCGGCGTAGGTACGCGTCACGCCGCGCGCGCCGTCGCAGCCCGCGATGGCGTCGCACTCGATGTGCAGGCGCCGGCCCGTCTCCGGGTCGGTGTACGACACCGAGGGCTGGTCCGTGTCGACGCCGTGCAGTTCCACGTCGCGTACGCCGAAGCGGATGTCACCGCCCGCCCGGTCGGCGTAGGCGGCCACGAGATCCGTCACCAACAGGGGCTGGGGGTAGACGAAGTGGCGGTGCCCGGAGAGCTCTCCGTACGCGAACCGGTGGCGCTGCCCCGCCCAGCGGAACTCGCACTCGCCGTGCGTCCGCGCGTGGGCCAGCAATCGGTCGGCAAGGCCCCGTTGTTCCAGGGCGCGTACGGCCCATTCCTCGATGAAGCCCGCGCGGGGCCGCTGCTCGATGAACTCCCTGCTCTCCGTCTCCAGGACCACGCAGTCGACGGAGGCGGCACGGAGGATGTTGGCGACGGTGAGGCCCGCCGGTCCGGCTCCCACGACGACGACGCGGGCACGCCGTCGGGGCGCGGGGGTCTGGGGAGCCGAGGGCTGGGGAGCCGAGGCGAGGTTCATCCGGAAATTATGACGCGGACACGACGAGCGGGAGACCACCGGTCGGGCGCCCGGCCGGGCGGCGGTCATCGGATGTGGTGCGACAATCTGCCCGGGACCACGCCCGTGCCCGATCTCCGGCGCGTCGTCTCGTTGCGGGAGGCGCCGGTCACGGACGTCCCCGGGGCAGCGGCGCCCCGGCGGGCCGGCGGTGGGGAGGAAACGATGGTGATGGAGTGGCGGTACATCGCCCAAGGCGCGCGGGTCGTTCCCGAACCCGTGGCCACGCCCTTCATCTGGACGGGCGCCTATGCGGGCGCCTTCGTGCTGGTGACGGTGCTCGATCTGCTCGGTGCGCTCGACCGGACGGGGATCGCGCTCGCGGCCCTCTCGGTGCTGGCCGCGCTCCTCGGGGTGCGGGGCCGTTTCGTCGCGGCGCCGGGGACGGCCCTGTTGTGCTGGATGCTCCTGAACTTCTTCGCCGCGCATCCCATCGGTGAGATCTCCTGGGCCGGACACCGGGACCCCGAGTGGATCACGTGCCTGCTGGCCGCGGCCCTTGTCGGCACGACGGCGGGCCGGGTGCTCCACGCGCGGGCCGCATACCGACGCGTCAGCCCGTACGACGGCACAGGCTGACCGGGCGGATCGCCCACTGCATCCGCTGACCGGCCGGGTCGCGAACAACACCCGGGACGGGGCCGACGAAATCCGTTTCCGGTGTCGCGGTGAGGCTCCTACTCTGGCGCCGTGACCACTCAAGTGATCGTTCTCAACGGCGGGTCCAGCTCCGGGAAATCCGGCATCGCGCGGTGCCTGCAGGCAGTGCTGCCTGATCCGTGGCTGGCCTTCGGCTGCGACACGCTGGTGGACGCCATGCCCGCGTCCATGCGGACCGGTGCAGAGGGAATCGAGTTCGCCGATGACGGCACGGTGGCCGTCGGCCCCGAGTTCCGGACGCTGGAGGCGGCGTGGATCGAGGGGATCGCGTCGATGGCCCGCGCCGGAGCCCGGATCATCGTCGACGAGGTCTTCCTCGGCGGTCCGGCGTCCCAGGATCGATGGCGGAAGGCCCTCGGTGATGTCGGGGTGCTGTGGGTCGGCGTCCGCTGCGACAGCACGGTCGCCGCGGGCCGGGAGACGGCACGGGGCGACCGAGTCGCCGGGATGGCCGCGTCCCAGGCCGAATTGGTCCACCACGGCGTGCTCTACGACATGGAAGTGGACACGACGCACACCGAATCCCTGGAATGCGCCCGGGCCATCGCCGCCCGCGTCCGCCGAGCGAAAACACCGGCGGACATGAATTGCGCCGAACCGGTTCATCCACGAAAGCCCGCATAAACGCATGTGGCGTCCGAGGCAGGTGCTGCCTCGGACGCCACCGGTGTCAATGGGGCGGAATGTTCACGCCACCGACAAGGTCAATGCCCCGGACCAAGACCGCCGTAATATCCGCCGAGCTGGTCACGGTAGGAGGGGTCACCCAGGTGCTTTTCCTTGTCGAACTCCGGAGCGTCCTTGATCTGCTCCTTGGTGCGCGAGACGAGGATCTTCCGCGCCTCGTGGTCGATGGCGGTGACGGTGCTCGCGGGCAGCAGCACCTCCTTGCCGAAGATCCACACTCCGGTGTCGACCACGATGTACTGGTTGGCGACCTCGTTCGAGTGCTTGTCGACCTTGCCGATGTGGCCGTCGGCGGCCTCGACCTTGTAACCGGTCAGATCGGCGTCCGGGCCATGCCCGGCGGTGGGAGCGTAGCTCCAGATTTCGTTGCTCATCGAGAACTCCTCAATTCGTTTTCCCCGAACAACGGGGATTCACATGGCGGGAGGAGATGATCAACCTCCATCGCAACGGGTGCCCTGCCGCGTGGAGGCCAAACAGAAACTTCCGGCCGTCTCACCCCAGCTCATTCCGCCGCGGTGTCACAGAAAGTCGCGGGGCACGGTTTCGTTCCAGGTGCGCGAGAAAACCCTCCGCTCACCCTCGTAACCGTCCAGGGTGGCGTCCACCCGGAAGTGCTCCTCGTCGCAGCTCAGGACCGTGCGGGTCTCCACCCGTACGTCCCAGTCGTCGCGCCGGAAGGACATCGTCCAGGCCGACTCGCCGGCCGCCGAGGTGAAGTCCTCGGCCTTGGAGGTGTAGCGCTCGTAGGCCCGGCGGCCGACGTCGAGGCCGATGTCCTCGAGACGCACCGTCCCCCGGTCCTTGACGATCTCCAGCTCCGCGGAGTAGTCGACCAGGTCACGCTTGACCTGCCAGCGCTCCTCGGGGGCGGACAACTGGACGGGAGACCGCGGCCGCGTGCCTTCCGGTTCGTCGAACGGCTCCTCCGGCAGGGCATCGGGCTCCGACATCGGGCGGACCGGGAGCGTCAGGGTGCTCGACGTCTCGTACACGGTCAGGAGCACCGGCTTGGGCGGCGGCCAGGCCAGCGGCCAGTACGAGGTGGACAGGGACACACGGATGCGGTGCCCCGGCGGGAAGGCCTGGGCGACGCCGTTGAGCGGAATGGTCGCGCGGTAACGGCGCCCGGGTTCGAGGGGACGCGGATCACCGTGGGCCTCGCTGCGGGTGAGGTTGAGCAGGCCGTAGCTGACACGGGTGGCGCTGCCGTCGGGCGCCACGTCGGACAGCCGGACCGCGACCATGGCCACGGGTTGGTTGACGCTCAGGTCGAGTTCGACGCTGGGTGAGCCGAGGATTTCCGTGCGCTCGGTCAGCGGGTCGGTCTGGAAGACCAGCGAGCCGCCGTCCTCCTCACGCTGGTCGTAGGGCAGGTCGGGGGGTGCGTTGTAGGAGGCCCACTTCCCGCCGAACTGGCCTACGGACAGCGGTGATTGGACGGAAAGACCCTCGTCCGGACCCGCATCGCCGGCCGAAGCCTCCTCAGCCGTGAGCGGCGCGGAGAGCCCGTGGCGCGTGAGGCGACGCTTGACGGGAGTGATGTGCGGGGACGGCCAGGACGGCTCCCCCACCCAGCGTCCGGGACGTTCCTCGTACGACGTGGAGGGCGGCACGCTGTCCTGCATCCACGTCCGCAGCATCGGCCCTTCCATGACGCCGTTGTCGACGCCCTTCAGCCAGTGGTCCCACCACCGCACCACTTCCTGGAGGTAGCCGATGGCGGGGCCCGGCTCACCGAGGTGCGGGAACTTGTGGGACCAGGGGCCGATCAGACCCTTGCGCGGCACGTCCAGATTGCCGAGCAGACGCGTCACCGCGTTCGAGTAGCCATCCGCCCAGCCGCTCGACGCGAGGACGGGGCAGCGTACGGCCTGGTAGTCCTCGCAGACCGAGGCGTGCCGCCAGTAGTCGTCGCGGCGCTGGTGCTTGAGCCACTCGAGCACCCAGGGGCGGGTGCCCTCCATCCGCTCGTGCCACATGTCGCGCCACCGGTCCCCCACCGTCGCCGGGTCCGGGGGCATGGTGCCGTAGGCGAACATCGTGCCCGCCTCGGCGAGGTTGTCCGACAGGAGGGCGCCGCCCATGTAGTGCATGTCGTCGGCGTACCGGTCGTCGGTGAAGGACGCGATGACGATGGCGCGCAGGCTCTCCGGCTGCCGCGCGGCGACCTGGAGCGCGGCGAAGGCGCCCCAGGAGATCCCCATCATGCCGGTGGTGCCGTCGCACCAGGGCTGGTCGGCGAGCCAGGCCAGGACGTCCTCGGCGTCGGTCTGCTCCTGCTCCAGGTACTCGTCCTTGAGCACGCCCTCGGAGTCGCCGGTGCCGCGAATGTCGACACGGACGCACGCGTATCCGTGCCCGGCGATGTACGGGTGATGGATGGAGTCGCGCTCGGCGGTCAGATCGTGCTGCCGGTAGGGGATGTACTCCAGGACCGCGGGGACGGGTTCCTGGTCGGAGTTCGTCGGCCGCCAGATGCGGGCCGAGAGGAGTGTGCCGTCCGCCACGGGGATGGTGACGTTCTCCTCTTCCTTGGTCTCGTACGGAAGGTCGCTCACGTAGCGCAAGCCGAGACGCTCCTTCGTGTTGCGGGGGTGTTCGCCGTTCAGTCGTTCGTCGTGTCGCGGCCGCCGGGCTCTGCCTCGTCGAAGGTCAGGCCCAGGGCCGCCACGCACTGGTCGTACTTGGCCCGCATGTCCTCCTCGCTCTCCCCGCCCGTGAAGATGTGGGCCAACTCGTAGCTGTAGCTGTCCTGTTCGGACGCGTCGGACAGCCGCTGCCCTTCCTCGACCACCACGTCGATGCGCACGCCCGGGATGCGGCGCTCGATGCTCTCGATGTCCTTGCGGGAGGGGACGTTGTGCACGGTGGCGTCGGCGAACCAGCGGTAGTACCACTTGGCTGCCGTGGCGTACTGGCCCTGACGGTAAGGCAGTTGGGGGTCCTTGCCGAGGGCGAGGCTCAGCATGCAGTGGTGGTTGGGCACGCCGTCGACGTACTCGAACATCTCCGCGTGCGACTGGGAGTGTCGCGGGTTGATCTCCAGGAGGTTGATCGCGTCGGTCCGCGGATCGTAGAAGTACTCGATGCTGAAGGTCGCCGCGTCCATGCCGATCTGCCGCATCACCCGCTCCGACACGTCCCGCAGCCGCTCGAGCACGGGCCCGGGGAGGGTGGAGGGGTACTGGTGGCGCAGGAAGCACGACGAGTCCGGGTACTGGATCGAGTCGAGGATGCCGTAGACGGTGACCTCGCCCTCGTGGACGTACCCCTCGACCGCGACCTGGATGCCCTTCAGCGTGCCTTCGGCGAGGCACACCTGGCCGCCCACGTCGGCCATCTCCGGGGGCAGCTCGACGCGGGCGAGTATGTCCTCGAACGGACGGCCGATGCGTCCCATCCCCTGCCGGATGCGGTCGGCCGCTTCGGTGAACTCGGCCTGGTCGTCGACCCCGTAGGCGAGCTCCGAGGAATACGACAGCGCGGGCTTGAGCCACATCGGGAAGTCCATGCCCTCGGGAGGCTTGGGGTCGGCGCTGTCCATGTCGACCCGCCCGAACGGCGGATGCGCGTCGGTGACCCGCTGCTGTTCCAGGCGGCTCCAGTACTTGTGCTCGCACTTGACCACGGAATCCAGACTGGTGCTTCGCGTCCCGTAGCGCTCGCTGAGGATCGGCACGAGCGTGCTGACGGGGAAGTCCCAGTAGCCGACGATCGCGTCGATGTGGCCGTCGAACGCGTCGAGTGTCCGCTCCGCCTCGGCCAGCAATGCGGGGACGGACACCTCGCCACTCTGCAGCTCGTCCACTGTCAGGAGGGGGTGGAAGACGTAGTCCGCCGCGTCGGGGACCGCGCGCAGCGTCGGCAGATTGGCCTCGTCCAGGCCGAGTACGAAGATGTTGAGTGGCATGGCGCCCTTTCCGTGTCCTGGGTGCCGGCGGCTGGTCCGCTGAATGGCTGGGATGGCCGCGTACCCAGGTCACAGTGGCGCAATCGCGACCTCTCCTCACCACGCCGGGCCTCGGATCCCGAGCCGTCGGCTCCAGCCGGCCCGCACGTGTGCACCCTTCTTCGCTGGGCACCTGGGAGATCGACAGTCGCGGGAGCGAGCCCCGAGCAGCCGAGGAACCCATGAGGCCAGAGAGACACGTGGTCGGTCCGTCTCGTCACTGCGCGTCACCACTCGAGTGGTGGCAGGTGCGGGAACAGCGGAGTGTGGTGAGAGGGCCGGACCAGGAGGGACATCGTCCGGCCGGCTCCGCGATCACCGGAGGTGCGTGATGGTCACCGATACAGCCGCCGGCGCGGCCCCGGGACACCTGATGACCCTTCCCGGGGTCTACGCGCCGCAGGACGACACGGGTCTGCTCGCTCGCGCTCTGTGCCGCGAGGCCATCGGCCCCGGCACGGACCTGCTGGACCTCGGCACCGGCAGCGGCGCGCTCGCCGTCCACGCGGCGCGGCTCGGTGCCCGGGTGACGGCGGTGGACATCGCCCGGCGTGCTGTTCTGACCGCCCGCCTCAACGCGCTGGCGGCACGGCAGCGCATCACCGTCCTGCGGGGTGACCTCACATCCGCCGTTCCGGGGCGGTCCTACGACTTCGTGGCGAGCAATCCCCCGTATGTGCCCTCTCCTTCGGGGCGGCTGCCGCGGCGCGGAGCGGCGCGTTCCTGGGACGCTGGACAGGACGGCCGCGCGCTGGTCGACCGCATCTGCGACGCGGCGCCCGCGGTGCTGCGCCCCGGAGGTGTGCTGCTCATGGTCCATTCCGCGCTGTGCGACACCGACGCCACACTGTCCCGGCTCTCCAAGGCCGGCCTTGAGGCCTCGGTCTCCGACCGCGCGCTCATTCCGTTCGGGCCCGTCCTGCGCTCACGCCGGGCCTTCCTGCGCAGGCAGGGGCTGCTGGGCGACGAGGACATGGAAGAACTGGTGGTCATCCGTGCCGAA
This sequence comes from Streptomyces sp. NPDC054872, assembly GCF_053610705.1. NCBI lineage: Bacteria > Bacillati > Actinomycetota > Actinomycetes > Kitasatosporales > Streptomycetaceae > Streptomyces > Streptomyces sp. NPDC054872. The sequence continues at coordinate 83,077 of NZ_JBSGYY010000003.1, forward strand.
CGCACCTGAACCCGCGCCGGCCGGGGCGGAGGACCGGCTGTCGCGGGACCCACGGCCGCGCCGCGTCACGATCGACCCCGAGGGGCCGCTGCTCGTGGAGGGACCTGTGGAGGTCGTCGCCGAGGACGGCAGTGTCATCGCTTCCCGGCGCTTCACCACCGCGATCTGTACCTGTCGCCGTAGCCGCGCCTACCCGTGGTGCGACACGAGCCACCGCCGCCGCGTGAAGCCCGAGGACGCCGGACGCGCCGATGACTCCGACGACTGCCACCGACGAGACGACTCCGACGGCTCGTCCGGCTCGTCCGGCTCGTCCGGCAACGAGAACACCAAGGGGGAGGAAGCACCCGATGCCCGCTGAGAACCAGACGCTCCTCGACGGTCTCCGCGAGTCGCGCCACACGAGCCCCGCCCTGCCCGAGCCCCGCGGTGTGCTGTCCGGGCTCGTCATCAACACGCTGCGGGCGGGCGGCAGTTCGGGGCCGCTCTCCCTCGACACGCATGACGCCGACCCTTACGGGGACGACCTCCAGCTCGCTCTCTACACGCTCTACGAGCTGCACTACCAGGGCTTCGACGAGGTCCGCGAGGACCTCGAATGGGATCCCGAGCTGCTGGGGCTGCGCCGCGCGCTCGAGGGACGCTTCCTCGGCGCGCTGCGGGCCAACTGCCGCTCCACCGACAGCGCCGAACGCGCCTTGGCCGACCTGCAGTTGGAGCCGGTCGGTCACGTTCCCACCAGCGTCAGCCACCATCTGCAACGCGACGGCGAGCTGTGGCAGCTCAGGGAGTACGCGGCGTTGCGCTCGCTGTACCACCTCAAGGAGGCCGACCCGCACGCCTGGGTGATCCCCCGGCTGCACGGCCGGGCCAAGGCGGGCATGGTGGCCGTCGAGTTCGACGAGTTCGGCGCGGGCCGGGCCGAGGACATCCACGCACGGCTCTACGCCGACCTCATGCGGGACCTCGGCCTGGAGACCGCCTACGGCCACTACCTCGACGCGGCCCCGGCGGAGGCGCTCGCGACGGTCAATCTGATGTCCCTGCTCGGCCTGCACCGGGCGCTGCGCGGAGCCCTTGTCGGGCATTTCGCCGCCGTGGAGGTGACGTCGTCCCCGGGCTCGCGACGGCTCGCCAAGGCCATGCGCAAGTGCGGTGCCGGCAAGGCGGCCGAGCGGTTCTACGACGAACACGTGGAGGCTGACGCCGTGCACGAGCAGGTGGTGCGTCGCGACGTGATCGGCGGCCTGCTCGCGAGCGAACCCGGCCTGGAGTCCGACGTGGTCTTCGGCATCGAGGCCACGGACTTCCTGGAGGACCGCCTGGGCGCACGACTCCTGGCCGCCTGGCCCGAGGACCGAAGCGCCCTGCGCACACCGTTGACGCCAACGGCCTGATCCTCCGGCACGCGCCGCACGGTCCGGAACGCCCCACCACGCGGCCTGAGGCTCCGGGACACCCCACGGCTGGGCGCGCCACGGCCTAAGGCGCCCCCAGCCTGCCGAGCTGACGCCCCCGAGGCCTCAGGCCACGCCACGGTCGGCCGCGGCCGGGTACACACCCGGCCGCTCCGAGCCAGCGCCTCGCGCAGGCAGGTGGCCCGCAACGCCCCCGACGGCAGCAGGCCGTCACCCCCGGCTCATGCCGTCATACGGTCGGTCGCGGCCGCGCAGCGCACCCCGCCGAACCGAACAAACGCCTCACGCAAGCAGTCAGGCCCCAGCGCCGCAGACGACAGCAGCCTGACACGCCCGACCTCCCGCTGCCTCACGGCCAACCGCGGCCTCGCCGCGCACCCTGCCAGTCCGACCCAACGCCTCGCATAAGCAGCCAGGCCGCAGTGTGCCGCCGACAACAGCAACCTGACACCCCACCCCAACTCACGCCCATCGCGGGCAGCCGCACACCTGCCGATCTGAGCCAGCGCCTCGCGCAGGCAGATGGACCGCAGCCCCGCCGACAGCAGCAGGCCGTCACCCCCGACTCACGCCGCCCCACCATCAGCCCCAGCCCCGCCCGCACACCTGCCGATCTGCGCCAACGCCTCACGCAAGCAGATGGCCCGCAACGCCGCCGACAGCAGCAGGCCGTCACTCGGACTGGCGCCCTCCCACGGTCAGCCGCAGCCCCGCCGACAGCCGCAGCCCGTCACCCCCGGACCGGCGCCCTCCCACGGTCAGCCGCGGCCTCGCCACGCACCCTGCCGATCTGGGTCAACGCCTCGGGCAGGCTGTTGGGTCGTAGCGCGCCGCGTACCGCCGGGCCCGCCCAGCCGGGGCCCGCCAGCATGACCGCGGGGCGTCCGCGGGCGCCTCGTACCCCCCAGCGGGTCTCGGCGATGTGGCGGGCCAGCGGGACGCTCGCGGTCGAGCGGGCCTGTGCCCACAGGACCACGACGGCCGGGCCCGTCCTGCGCACGGCGGACGAGACCGCCTCGACCGGCACGGCGGCGCCGAACATCCGCTGCGGGACGCCGAGTTCACCCAGCGCCGCGCTGAGCGCCTCCAGCGGGAGCGAATGCTGTTCGCCCGGTACGCAGGCCAGCACCAGCGGCGCGTTCGCGGCGGGCCCGCTCGGCGGGGCCGGAGCCGTGGGCGCCATGGACCAGCGGTGCAGGGTACGCGAGACGTGCCAGGAGAGCAGATGCTCGACCTCCACGTAGCGGTCACCGGCCTCTTCCCACTTGCGGCCCACCGCGTGCAGCGTCGGCACCATCACCTCCTGCCACGCGGTGACCAGACTGTGGCTCTCCACCGCGTCGTTCAGCAGCTCCTGCATGGTGGGCGCGTCGAGCCGCACGGCCGCACGCGACAGGCCCCGCCGGCGGCGGACGAACGCGTCGGGGGACGACGCCGCCTGACGTGCCCGCCGCCTCGGCCGCGGTACGGCGGCCGGGCCGGGCGGAGTTCCCGAGTCCACGCCGGGATCGAGCAGTTTCAGCGCCAGATGAGCGGCCTCGGCAGGCGGCACCCCCGAGGACGTGAGGCGGCCCATCTCCTCCACCATGGCGACGTCCCGCTCGGACCAGCGGCGATGGTGACCCGGATCGCGCCGGGCAGGACCGAGGCCGTACCTGCGGTCCCAGGTCCGTAGCGTCGTCGGTGACACCCCCAGCCGCCGTGCCAGAGCGCCGGTGGTGACTCCGGTGCCGACCGATTCGCTGCCCTGATCGCCGCGTTTCCCCTGGCTCATCCGGCCACGATACGACGCACAACCGATGCGAGTTGCCGTGCCGGAGCAGCTGTTTCCAGGATGACCGGATCGCGGCCGGAGCGACGGCGCGACTGCCCGATTCCGTTCGTTCGTACGGCGATTGCGATCGCCGGAAGGAGCTGACGACACGCCGATGAGCACACTGGTGCCACAGCCGGTGCGAGCCCCCGTCAGGGAGCGGACCACAGACCTGGCCCGAGGCCTCGCCGGTGGAGACGAGGCGAGTCTCGCGGCGGTCTACCGCCGGTGGGGGCCGCTGGTGCACGCCCTCGCCCAGCGCGCGCTCGGCGACAGCCGCGAGGCGGAGGACATCACGCAGCAGGTGTTCTTCGCGGCATGGCGCGGCCGGGCGGGCTACCGTCCCGAACTCGGCACGGTGACCGCCTGGTTGACGGGCATCACCCGGCACACGATCGCGGATGCGCTCAGCGCGCGCACCCGGCGGGCGGCGCTCGTCGAGGGTGCGGTGGCCCAGTTCGCCACGATGGATCACGGCGTCCACGAGGGCATGGACTCGACGGTCGACCGGACGCTCCTTGCCCAGGAGTTGGCAAGGCTCCCGGGCCCACAGCGAACGGTGTTGCGCCTGTCGTTCTACGAGGACCTGACCCACCCGCAGATCGCGGAACGCACCGGCTGGCCGCTCGGCACGGTCAAGAGCCATGCCCGGCGCGGCATCAACAGTCTGCGCCTGCGCCTGGAGGACGTGCGGGAGGACCGCTGAAGAATCTTGCCCCGGGGTGCATCCAAGCGCCCGCTCGCGACGGAAGCAGTGGGTAGCTCGTCGTGACCGTCATTGTGCCTGAGGTCGGCAGGACCGCCCGGACCCTGCTTCCTGTTCGGCCTCAGCGGAGTCGGTGCCGCTGAGGCTGTCGCCGTCACCCCCGAGACGGCGACCGAGCGGGCTGTGGGTGGCGCATGTGTCGGTGGCGCCACCCACAGTCGCCGGCTCGCGGCATCCGGCTCACGGCACTCCGCTCACCGCACTCGGCTCACGGATCAGGCGGCGTACCCCTTCGGCGGGATGAGGGTGGCGAGCTGTTCGAAGGAGAGCCAGTAGATCTGGTTGCCGCCGAAGGAGGCGGGGTCGGCGATGAGGACGGTGCGGTTCGCGTCGTCGTAGCCGATGACGGTGAAGTAGTGGTAGATCGTCTGGTCCGAGGGATAGCCGGGCGGCTGGTTGCCGGGCGGGGCCACGATGTTGGTCACCAGCGGGTAGTTGTTGTCTATGTCCAGGACGATGTCGTTCCACAACAGGTCCTTCTGGGCCTGCGTGGGCGGATCGTTCGGCATCTCCTTGGTCTCGTACCAGCCGGTGCCGAGGTTGGCGTTGAGCACGCCGGTCACCTGACTGATGTGATCGGTGCCCGCCTCGGTGGTGCCGAGCTGGGCCGCCAGAGCGCCCTGGCTCGGCGGGGCGATCCGCGCGGACAGGGCGATGCGGGTGGCGGCGGGGCCGCACCAGTAGCCGGTCTCCTGAACCTGGTAGTCGACCGGGAGCGTGTGTGCGCTCTTGGTCCGCGCACCGCCGATGCTCAGCCGGGTGCCGGGTTCGTTCCGTCCGCTGACGACCGCGGTCCCGGCCTCGGAGCCTTCGGCGAGGACGGACACGCTGTGCGGGTGCGCGGGTTGCGCCTGGGCGGCGGCCGGGGTGACGAGCGCGCCGACGGCGGCAACGGCGATCGCTGTGGAGACAAGTCTCTTGCGCATACGGACTCCTGGCGTGAGGGGTGTGGGGGTGCGAGGGGTGTGAACGGCGTGAGGGGGGGCGGGCGCGGTGGCGTATGGGGGCGGGGGGGCGAGGTGCAAGCCCTGCCGACCGCATGCGGGGCAGGGTCAGGGAATCGGCGGGACCGTGGGCCCTTCCTGGGCGAGCAGATCGCGGGCGAACTGCTCCCACTGCGCGTAGCGGTCGGGGTAGGCGGAGACCTGGACCGCCTGGCAGACGTCACCCGGCGGCATCGTCTGCCAGCCGGCGATCTGGATCAGGCCCGGGTTGCTGCCGAAGGGGGCCACTCCGTAGAAGGACTTGGACGAGGTGGCGACATCGGTGATCTGCTCCGGAGTGCCCCAGCCGGTGCTCGGGCGCTGCTGGAAGATTCCCAGGGAGTCGTGGTCCACCGGTGTCAGGTAGTTGACGAACTTCGATTCCTGCATGGCCGTCATCAGGGCGATGACCAGGCCCTGTTCGGGGATCTGCGCCCCCTTGCCGACACCGATGACGGTGCGTGCGTTGGCGAGTTCCTCGGGCCCGAGGTCGGCGGCCGTCCGGAACGTGCGGCGCAGTTCGGCGTCGGGTGCCTGCCGCAGGGCTCTGGCGGTCGCGTCGTCGACCGCGCCGGTGCGGGGCAGGCCATGGCGCTCCTGGAACCACTTCAGGCCGTGCCCGGAGGATGCCGCCGCGGGCGCCGTGGGAGACGCGGCGGCCTGCGCGATGCCGGGCACGGCGCAGAGGGTGCCGGCCAGGGCGAGCGACGCGGCCACGGCGGCGCGACGGGTGAGGGGGAGGGTACGAGTAGTGCGCAACGCCACTCCTTCATCGGATCGTCGAGGCGTCCCGGCTGCCGTGCGCGTGCCGTGCGCGTTCCGTGCGCGGAAATTCACATGTGGACGCGCGTTGAACGGCGCGCAAGCAGGGTGTCGGGGCGCAACGCGGTGGGGGGATGCGTGTGCAACAGCCCGGTCAGCTTCCTTGCATGCCCATGCCAGAAGCAATCAATGAAAGCCCAGACTTACGCCCCGCAACTGCGCAGCAGCGCGCGTCCCTCCGCGGTGGCGACATGAAGCGTCCGCCCCGCCCTGCGGACGGTGGTCAGCAGGCCGGCCGCGCGCAACACCTTGACGTGCTGGCTTATCGCCGGGTGGGTGACCGCCAGCAGACGGGCGAGCTCGACCGTGGAGGAGCCGGTGCGCGCCGCCTTGAGGACAGCGGCGCGTGTGTGCCCGACGAGCGGCCCGAGGGCGCCGTCGTCCGGGCGGTCGGCGGGTGTGGGGTGGGTCCAGTCGAGCGCGTGGTCGATGGGATACACCAGGACGGGCGGCAGTTCGCCGTCGGCGAGCGTGACGGGCGTGGGCCAGCAGAAGAACGAGGGCTGCAGGGTGATCCCCCGGCCGTCGAGACGCAGCTCTTGATCCACCGGATAGTCGGCCTCCAACACCGGTGGGCGCCAGCGCAGTTGCGGCCCGAGGCCCGCGAGCAGGCCGTCGGTCCCGCCGTCGAGGAGGCTGTGCAGGCGGATGATGCGGTCCGCGTCGATCTGGCCATGGATGCGGGGCCAGAACGGCGCGAGCGCTTCCAGATGGTACGTGTGCAGAGCTCGCCCCAACTGCCGCAAGGCGGCGGCATCTCCTTGCGCGAGCGACTCCGTCCAGTCCGGCAGCCGACGCGAGGCGGCCACCCGCGTCAGATCGGTGCGCAGGCGTGGGCGAGGTGTGCGCACGAGGGTGTCGACCGCCGCCTGGAGCGTCTCGCCTTCACCCTGGGTGGGGGTGAGGAAGTCCGGGGAGGAGCCGTGCGGCGGCAGGAGGGGCGACAGGAGGCGGCAACTGTCCGAGAGGCGCGGCCTCGCCCAGCGGCGCCAGTCCCCGAACACCCGTGCCCCGTCACGCCGTTGCAGCGTCTGGACACTGTTGCTGATCTCCCAGAGGAAGTCCGGCCCCGACGCGACCCGCACCCGTGCCAGGTCCTCGGCCGTGAAGTACACCCGCAGCAATGGCCCTCTCCCCCTGTGCCCCGTGCCCGGTTCCGTGGCCGCCGCGTCGCCGCGCGGCAGGGCTCAAGGCCATCTCCGTGGGGCGGTTGCTGTCAAGGGAGACGGATGGTGCCGCGACCCTCAAGTTTTGCTCTGAAGGGGCGCGGGAGAGGGGTGCGCGCTCCCGGCGTCGGGCACCACAGGCGCAAGACGGGGTGTCCGGAGGGGGTGGGGGCATGCGGGTGTATTTCAAGCGGGCCACGACGGCGGTGGCAGCACGAAGGGCCCTTGACGCGTACGAGATCGCCTATCTGGCGGGTGGGCCACGACGCGTGGTGGAGTGCGCGATGATCGGGCTCGCCGAGCGCGGGCTGCTCAGGCTCAGGGCGTCACGCGTGTGCGCCGTGGGCGACGAGACACCCGAGCATCCGGTCGAGCGCGCCCTGTTGGCGGCGTGCCCCACCAGTCGGGGTTCCGCCTCGGTGTGCGCGGAGTTGCGCGGGTCCCCGGAGGTGGCGGAGATCGGCGACCGGCTCGCGGAGTGGGGCCTGGTGACCCGGTCCCGGCACCAGCTGACCCGGGTCGGCAAGCAGCGGCTCCAGACGGCCGAGGAGGAGGGAACCCTCCCCGGCCACGTGTTCGCCGGGCCCGAGGTTCTCCCGCACGGCACGGTCCGACGCGCCGTCACGGAGGCGCAGTTCGTTCCGTCCGGCCTCGGCCGGGCCATGATCCGCATGGGCAACGCCCTGGACCGCGATGCGGGCTCCGATCACGCGGACTCCGGCTGCGGGGGCGGGGGCGGTGGGGGTGGCGACTAGCGAGGTTAGCAACGGACGGGACGGGCCCGCGCACGATGGATGACGACCTGTCATCCACCGCACGCGGGGGCTCACTTGAGCCCCATGCACCCAAGATTTTCTTTGTGTCAGTACGACACACCTAGCGCAGGGTGCTGCCGAAGATCGCCGCGGCGTCCGGGGCCCCGACGTCCTTGGGGCCGAAGGCGACGGATCCCGTGGCGGTCAGGCCGGTCGAGGTGCCGCGCAGTGACCAGATCGCACCCGCTTGGGCGTTCTCCCGTGCGGATGACGCCGCGAGGTCGCGGTGTCCGTCTCCCGTGACGTCGAGGAGCGCCGAGGCCGCGCCGAACTGGTCGTCGGCCTCGGCGACTCCGGGGATGTCCGCGGTGTCCTGGTGGAAGGCCTGGGCGCCGGTGCCGGTCACGCCGTTCGCGCTTCCCCGCACCAGCACGACGGCGCCCGCGTCGCTGACGGTCTTGACGTCCTCGCCCACGACACCGATCGCGATGTCCGCGAAGCCGTCGCCCGTCACGTCACCGACGGAGACGGAGCTGCCGAAGCGGTCGCCTTCCTCCTCGGCTCCGGGAATGCCGGGCAGGCCCTGGTCGAACTCCTGGACCTCGGGCCTCAGTCCGTCCGCCGAGCCGTAGGTGACCGTGACCTTGGACTCGGCCTCGCCGTAGCCGCTCTCGCCGACGACCAGGTCGTCGTAGTCGTCGCCGTTGATGTCGCCGATGCCGAGCTGCCCCCTTGCCCCCGTGGCATCACCGCGCTTGAAGCCGGTGGGGCTGCCGTACAGGATGCTGTTGGTCCAGGTGCCGTCGCCGGAGTAGTCGTTGACGGCGATGTCGGAGCGGCCGTCGCCGTTGATGTCGCCGACGGCCTTCGGGATCACCGGGCCCTTGACGGAGAGCGGTCCGTCGACGCAGATCTCGGGCTGCTCGCGGCAGCCCGGGTAGGGGCGCTCCTCGCTCTCGTAAGTCCACCAGTGGGACTTGTCCATGAAGTCGAGGGTGGCGGCCGGGGCGCCGGTGCGCGCGATGGGCCCCTTCCACAGCCGGGCCTTCTGCGTCACCGGGTCGTCGCCGTGCGACCCCACCAGGTCGAACAGCGCCAGGTCGGTGGTGCCGTCACCGTCGAAGTCCCCGGCCTGCGGGGCGAATCCGAAGGTGCTGACCGCGGTGGCGCTCGTCGGGCCGCTCTCGGAGCCCCACAGGATCACCGAACCCCCACCGGCGACACCGGTGCCGACGACCAGGTCCGCGTACCCGTCCTGGTCCAGGTCGGCCTTGGTGAAGTGCCTGCCGAACTCCTGCTTCGCGGTGGCCGCGCCGGGCACGCCGCTCGTGGAGCGGCTGATGACCTTCTTGTCGGCGGGGTCGAGACCGTCCTTGGAGCCGTAGGTCACGACGACGTACCCGGCCTTGGCCTTGCCGGAGACGGTGCCGCCCGGGGCGCCGACGACGAGGTCGTCATAGCCGTCGCCGTTGAGGTCGTCCGTCACCTTCGCGGCGGCGCTCGCACGGCCCGTGTCGGCGTCCGGTGCGGCCGCCCAGGCGCTGCCCTGCCCGATGGCCAGGGCCGAGAGGCCGCTGCCCACGAGCAGGGAGGCGGCCATCAGGGGCAGGGCGCGGCGGGCGCGGCGACCGACGGCGTGCTGGTTGGCTCGCGACATACGGATTCCCTTGGTTCGGAGTGCGGTTGGGTGGCTGCCCGGCGGATTTCACCGCCGGTTCATGCCGGCCGAACACTTGACCCCTCACGTGCACCAAAGGTTGTACGGCGCCCCACTGCACGCCACGGTGCCCCTCCGCGCCCTGCGCCACTTCTTGCCGCTCAGCCGTCGCGCGGTCAGGGCTGCTGCGGCACGTTCAGGACGAAGTCGAAGTCCGCCTCCTTCGTGTTGCCGACGGTGCGTACGTTCATGAGCAGCCGCGCGTCGAAGATCGGGTCGGTGTTGTTGCGCGGTTCACCGGGGAAGTACAGCTGGGTCGTGAGGACCGGGCGCCCCGGGGCCTGGACCTTGACGTGCAGGTGCCGGGTGCGGCCCGGATAGAGGCCGGGCACGATCGTGGTGAGCCTGAACGCACCGTTCTCGTCGGTGAATTGGTGGCCCCGGAAGCGGAAGCCCCTGTTGTCGTACGTTCCGTAGGTGTCGGCCTGCCAGAAGTCCAGCAGGACCCTGGGTATGGGCCGGCAGGCGCTCCCGAAGACGTAGCCGGTGACGGTGAGCCGCACACCCGGGGTGCCGGGCTGGAGGAGTGAGGTGCGCCGGGGCGAGTTGGGTTTGAAGTACGGTCCCTCCATCTGCGGGGGCGTCGGGTCGTCACCGTCGTCGCAGGCCGGGGTCGCCTCCGGCGCCACTCCGCGTTCGCCCGCGGTCCTGGCCAGGGCGGGGACCCCCATCAGGGCCACCGGCAGGGCCATGCCGACCGCGGCTGCCGCTCTCAGGACGGTCTTGCGGCTTGGGCCGCCGCCGTCGCGCTGTTCCTTGGCCGGGCCGGCTCCGTCGTCGTCACGCATGCCGTCCCCTGCCGTGCCGATCTCGCTCTCCATCGCTCCTCCTGAAGGGGGGTGGGGTGGGTTCCGGATCGGCTCCGAAGCTATGCGGGCGGCCGGGCCCGGGCGATGGACTCAAGTCGGTGGTCGTGGTGAATATCGCCGACGCCGCGCCGGAAGTCCCCGGGGCTCGCGCCGGTCTCGCGGCGGAAGAAACGGCAGAAGTAGGCGGGGTCACCGAAGCCGACCCGGGCCGCGACCTGACGTACCGACAACTCCGTACGCAGCAGCAGGCGTTTGGCCTCGTGCACCCGCGTCTGCCGGATCAGTTCGCCGGGCGTGCGGCCGGTGGACGCCTTGACCGCCTCGCTGAGGTAGCCCTCGGAGACGCCCAGGTGCCGTGCGCACGCGCGCACCGACCGCAGGGAGCCATCGGGGCTGCCGAGCAAGGTCAGGAACCGCGCGGCCACGGAGCCCGGCCGAGTGCGCGGGGCGGGCGGGGCCGCAGCGGGCCGGCGCGCGGGCAGCCGCGCCGCCCGCACCACCAGGACGTGCAGCAGGGCCCGCAGCACGCCTTGGAATCCGTCGGCGCCCGCACGGTACTCACCGTCGAGGTCGGCGACGAGGCGCGCGGTCCGGTCGGCCTCCTCGTCGGGGAGTTCGGCCCAGGAGCACTGCCCGAGGCCGCGCAGCGCGTGAAGGTCGGCGGGATGGTCCAGGAGAAAGTCGTCGGTGAAGAGGATGACGCTCCCCTCCAGACCGGTGACGTTCTCCCAGTGGTGGACCTGGCCGGGGGCGACGAAGCACAGGTTCGGCGGCCGCAGGGCGAAGCGGGTCAGGTCGACGACGTGCGCGCCGGTGCCGCCGGTGACGTGCACGATCTCGTGGAAGGTGTGCCGGTGCGGGAACGACGCCCGCGCCATCGGACCGATGGTGTCGAAGGTGCCGATGGCGAACGGCAGCGCGTTGGGCATGGGCACTTCCAGGCGGTGCGTCGGCATGCCCTCCTCCCCGGGTAACCCGCTGTTCCCCTCGCCGGGCAGAACCGTTGTGCCGCGCATGCGTACGCTCCTCACCACGACCGGAGACTGGTCCAGACCAGCCGACCCCCCACCATGGCACGCGCGCCCTCCGCCGGGCAGGGGGCGGCCACGGTCCGCCGCTGAGCCGGGAGCGGCTCACGGCGTGACAATGGTCTTGCGGAACACGCCCGCCGTTGCGGAGAGGCGACCCACACATGCCCTACATCACCGTCACCGCACTGAGCCACCCCGGGCTCGTACGCGACCACAACGAGGACAGTCTGGCCGTCGGCCCATGGACGCTGTGCGGGACGATGACCGAGAACCCGCAGACCCTGGGGTTCCCGCTCGGCAACCCCCTCGTCGTCGCGGTCGCCGACGGCATCGGCGGTCAGCCCGGCGGCGAGGTGGCCAGCGGCCTCGTCGTGCGGCAGCTGGCGGCGCTCGGCCCCTCGCTGGACGGCGAGCAGGCCGTGCACGACGCGCTGAACGCCTGCAATCACGCCGTGTACGAGGCCGCCGAACGCGACCCGGAGCTGACGACGATGGGGACGACGGTCGCGGGCGTCGTGCTCCTCGGACAGGAGCTGCTGGTCTTCAACGTCGGCGACAGCAGAGTGCTCGACGTGAGCGGCGGCGGCGCGAGCGCCACGCTGCGCCAGGTGAGCGTCGACGACAGCCCGCCGCCCGCGCCCGGCCGGCGCACCACGTCGATCGTCACGCAGGCGCTCGGCGGCGCCCTCCGGTTCAGCGCGATCACACCGCACGTCAGCACGGTGCCGCTCGTCGGGGGTGAACGTTTCTTGGTGTGCTCCGACGGCCTGACCGACCCCGTGCCCGAGGAGACCCTGGCCGAGCTGCTCGCGGCGCACGACGGAGGCCGGGCGGTCTTCGAGCTGTGGAAGGCCGCCATCGACGCCGGCGGACCGGACAACATCACGCTCGCGCTGATCACGGTCGTCGACGACGACTGACGCAGCCACGCGCGGCGCCCAGGAGTCACCCTGGGGCGGCTGAGGATCCGGGGGCTGCTGAGGCGATCACGTAGGCTCGGCGGATGGCGAAGTATTTTGACGTGCACCCCGACAATCCCCAGCCGCGCAGCATCAGCACCGTGGCCGACAGCATCCGCTCCGGTGCGTTGATCGCGTATCCGACGGACTCCTGCTTCGCGCTCGGATGCCAGCTGGGCAACCGCGACGGTCTGGACCGGATCCGCAGGATCCGCAACCTCGACGATCGCCACCACTTCACCCTGGTGTGCCAGAACTTCGCGCAGCTGGGTCAGTTCGTGCACGTCGACAATGATGTGTTCCGCGCGATCAAGGCGGCCACGCCGGGCAGCTACACCTTCATCCTGCCCGCGACGAAGGAAGTGCCGCGCCAGCTCCTGCACCCGAAGAAGAAGACGGTCGGCGTCCGGATTCCCGACCATGTCGTCACGCAGGCCCTGCTCACCGAGCTCGGTGAGCCGCTGCTCTCCAGCACTCTGCTCCTGCCCGACGAGGAGGAGCCGCTGACCCAGGGCTGGGAGATCAAGGAACGCCTCGACCATGTGGTGGACGCGGTGGTCGACTCCGGCGACTGCGGCACGAGCCCGACCACGGTCATCGACTTCTCCGGCGGCGAGGCGGAGATCGTGCGCCGAGGGGCGGGCGACACCTCGCGCTTCGAGTAGTCACGCGGCCCGGTCCGCCCGGTCAGCCGGTGAGGCCGGTGACCCGCATCGTGATGTTCAGGCGGCCCGAGGCCAGGCCGGTGGCAGGGTCCGCGGTGCCTTCGTGGACCTTGGGCACGCCGTGGAAGATGTGGCGCGAGGGACCGCCGAAGACGAACAGGTCGCCCGAGGCCAGTTCGATGTCGGTGTAGGGCTTGGTACGGGTCTCCGTGTTGCCCACGCGGAACACGCAGGTGTCGCCGATGGACAGCGACACCACCGGAGCCGACGACCGCTCGTCCTTGTCCTGGTGCATGCCCATCCTGGCCTGCCCGTCGTAGAAGTTGATCAGTGCGGTGTCCGGCGTGTAGTCGGCCGCGGCCGACGCGTCCGCGTACGCCGCCGTGAGCGCCCGGCGGCCGAGCGCGACCATCCAGTCGGGAAAGTCGGCGACGCGTCGGCCGTTCACGTCACCGGCGGTCCGCGTGTACCGGTACGGCTGCCAGTGCCAGCCGACGCACACCGTCTGCACGGACATGACCCCGCCGCGCGGCAGCTGGGTGTGGCGGATCGGCACGGGTCCGGTGGCCCACCCGCGGCACGCCGTGACGAGTTGGCGCTGCTGGCCCAGGGTGAGCCACTCCGGCACATGTACGGCGCCCGGGGCGATCTCCTGGGTGGGCCTGGGGATCAGTGCGCTCACCTCGTCACCTCCGCGGACAGGTGGGTGGTGACCCAGCGGTGGCGTACCTCCCAGGTGTCGCCGTCGGCGGTGGCGCCCCGCAGGCCGTGGAGTACGTCGTCCCCGGCGAGCGCGGGAACGCGGGAGTCCCGCAGGGCGGCGAAGGCGTAGGTGCGGGCCGGGTCCCAGTCGGTGGAGTGGCGCAGGCGGCGGGCCAGCTGGGCGAACCCGACGGGCGCGGCGGCCATCACCCAGGCATCCGGGAGCTCCGCGGTCAGCCGGTGCGCGGGGCGCAGCCAGGACGCGGCGGCCTCCGGCCAGCTCACCGTGGCGAGGACGGTGCCGCCGCGGGCCGTCCACGCGGCGGTGAGGGCTTCGGCGGCGGTCCGGGACGCCGTGTCGCGACTGTGGCCGACCGTGACGGTCTCGATCCGCGCCTTCGGCAGGGTCAACAGACCGATGAGAGCGTCGAGTTCGGCTTCGGTGTGCGCGATGGGCGCGGGGAGGTCGGCGTGGACGGCCAGCTCGGTGGCGTCAACGAGGGGCGAGCGGGAGGTTTCCCGCTCCTTGCGGATGTTCATGGTGTGCCGGTGCTTTCTGGGTCTGCCTTCCAGTGAGCGTACTGAGCGGGCAGGCAGACCGCACAGGGACGGTAGCCGGCCGCGATCGCGGTGGCCTCGTCGGGGAAGAACACCCGGTGGGCGGCGTACGGGCCGCGGGCGACGGCCCGTAGCGCTGAGGGGCAGTCGAGGCGGCCGTACAGGCGTGCGCGACGGTGTCCACCCAAGGTGCCGGGTGTGTTGCTGGGGTACGGCCTTCCGTCGGGTCCGCACAGCCTGTACGGCCGCGGGCCCGCCCCTTCCCCGGCCGGCGAGGGGTTCACGCCGCCTCGTGGAAGACCAGGCCGAGCGTGTGCCTGCGTCCGGAGCGGACGGTGCTCACGCCGTGCCGCATCGGCCCGTTCGACCAGCCGCGCCGGGAGGCCACGGGCCGGTCGCGGGTCGTGAAGACGAGCGCGTGGCCCTGCGGCAGGGTCGTGGCCGAGCCGCGTGACTGGGCGCGGGGGCGCTGCTCGGTCATGAGGAACTCGCCGCCGGTGAAATCGGCCCCCGGGGCGTCGAGCCCGACGACGACCTGGAGCGGGAAGAGCATGTCGCCGAAGACGTCGCGGTGCAGGGCGTTCCAGTCGCCGGGCCCGTAGCGGAGCAGGATCTGGGCGGACTTCGCCTGTCCGGCCGCGTGGCACATCTCCACCCACTCCCCCAGGCTGTCGGGCCAGGGGGCGGGCTTGCCGAGTTTCGCGGCCCAGTCGCGGGCGACGGGAAGCAGCCGAGGATAGAACGACTCACGCAACTCCCGTACGACATCGGGCAGTTCATGGGTGAAGTACCGGTACTGACCGGACCCGAAGCGGTACCGGGCCATGTCGATGGTGCTGCGGAAACGGTCGGTCTCGTCGTACAGGGCGGCGATGTCGCGGCAGGCTTCGGGGGTGAGGAGCTGACCGGTGAGGGCGTGGCCGTGCTCGTCGAGCTCGGCGGCCAGCGCCTCCCAGTTTCCGGCCGCGACGCGTTCGCCGACGCGGGTGGCTGCCGACGCGTGAGTGGTGTCGATCATGATGATGGGTGCCCTCCGTGTTCGGGCGGGTCGTGCGGGGCGTGCGAGTCGTGCGGATCCCGCGGGTCAGAGGAGGGCGGGTTGCAGGGCGCCCTCATGGGTGAGGATCTTGACCTTGCGCTCCACGCCGCCCGCGTAACCTCGCATGGAGCCGTCCGCGCCGATCACACGGTGGCAGGGGCGCACCAGGAGCAGTGGATTCGCACCGATCGCGGCACCCAGGGCCTGAACCCTCCCCCGCTCCACACCGATCCGCCCGGCGAGTTCGCCGTAGGTGGTCGTGGTGCCGTACGGGATCTCCTCCAGGGCGCTCCAGACGCGCCGCTGGAAGTCGGTGCCGGTCGGGGTGAACTGGATGTCGAACGTGGTGAGTTCACCGTCGAAGTAGGCGGAGAGCTGTCGTGTGATCCCGGAGAAGCGTTGAGGGTCACGCACCCAACTATCGCGCACGGCAGGGGCGTTCTTCTGCCCGGTCATGGACAGCGACGTGAGCGAGACTCCGCCCGACGCCGGCTCCTGTGTCGGCTCGTCAAGTGGCTCACCCACGAGCAACAGCTCGCCGAGCGGGCTGGCGACGGTGGCGTAGACGGTCATGGCGACCTCCCTCTTCTTCCCTGCCTTGCTTCACTTCGCTTCCCTTCCACCCCCAACAGTGGGGTGGAAGGGAAGCGAGTGCTGGCGGGAATCGGACGTCGCGCCGGCGGCAGGCGTTGGGGGTCGCCGCCGCCCGCCGGGGGGCACGCGCTAGTCGCCGTCGTGGCTCCCCGGTTCGATGATCTCGTCCAGAACCTTGCGGACTGCCTCGTACGCCGTGGCGGAGATCCTCGCCGCCGACGCTTCGTCCGGGTCTTTCGCCTCCGCTGTGTCGGACTGTGTCTTCCAGTGCTGCTCCTCCTGCTGCGCCCAGGCCCGGGCCCGCTGGATGCGGCGCAGCAGTTCGTCGGAGTCCACGGCTTCAGTCATGCGGGGAATGTACCCACGGATGCCGAGCGCCAGCCGGATGACTCGAGGCTTCCGGGATCTTCGTCGGCGGCGCGACCGAAGTCCGCTTCCGGTGGCGCGTCATGCTCACCCCGATGAGTACGACCGCCATCCCCGCGGCCACCCGGAAGCTGAAGGCCTCGTCCAGCACGATGGCGCCCAGCGCCACGGAGACCACCGGCAGCAGGTACCCGACCGTCGCGGCGTTGGTCGCGCCCTCGTCCGCGATGATCCGGTAGGTGAGGTGGAAGGTGATGCCGGTGGCGAAGATTCCCAGAATGGTGACGGCGACCAGGGTCGTGGGGCTCACGTGGACCGTCTCCAGACCGCCCACCGGCAGGGCCAGCGCCGTCAGGCCCGTCGCCGCCATGAGCTGAGCGGCGGACAGGGACAGGGTCGGCATGCCCTTGCCGACGAGGTGGTGCCCCATGTACGTGAAGCCCACGGCGTAGCTCGCCGCCGCTCCGACGATCGCGAGGGCACCCCAACTCGTCAGCCCCGACTGCTCCCACGGGGCGAAGATCAGCGACGTGCCCGCGAATCCGAGAAGGAGTCCGGCGAGGCGGACGGGGCGCAGCCCTCGTTCCGTGCCGATGCCGAGACCGATCAGGACGGACCACAGCGGAGTCGTCGCGTTGAGCGCCCCGGCCACCCCGGAGTCGACCGTCTGCTGCCCGACGCTGAAGAGCCCGAAGGGCAGGGCGTTGCAGAAGAAGGCGGCGACGACGATGTGCTTCCACGTCGCACGGCCTCGTGGCAGGCGGTTGCGCGTACTGAAGAGCAGGACCGTCAAGGTCGCTGCCCCGAGCGCGCAGCGCAGGAGCGTGACCTGTACGGGAGACAGACCTTCCAGGGCCAGTTCGATCCACAGGAAGGTCGATCCCCAAAGGAGGGCGAGCACGCCCACCCTTGCCGCTGCCCACGTTCTTCCGGGGACGCCATTCACCGTTGATCTCCCTGTCCTGGCCGGGCCGTTGTCACTGAACGAAACGATGCCGCCGCCGACCTGAAAGGACAAGCAACAAGTTTTGAAGCATCGTTAAGCTGAGCTACATACGAGGAATCGCTGGCCCCGGCTGCCTCACGTCCGCTTCAGGACGCTGATTCCGTTCGCCGTCACGATCGCCGTGATCGCCAGCCACTCCGTCCAGCCGAGCGACTGCCCCAGGACGGCCGTCCCCACCAATGCCGCGAGGACCGGGTTGACGCTCATGAAAATGCCGAAGAAGCGGGCGTCGACCCGGCGCAGGGCGAGCAGGTCGGAGAGGAACGGGACCGCGGAGGAGAGGATTCCGGCGGTGGCCGCGCAGGCCAGGGCGGCGGCCGTGGGCGGGTGGTGCGCGAGCACCACGATGCCGACCGGCAGGTAGAGGAGTCCGGAGATTCCCGCCGCCGTGGCCGAACCCTCGACACCGGGGATGCGGGCTCCGACCGTGCGGTTGAGCAGAATGTACGAGGCCCAGCAGGCGGCGGCGAGCAGCCCGAGCCCGATGCCGACGTAGTCCGTGCTGGGCTGCGGGCGGGCCAGCGCGACCACCGCCGCCCCCGCCATGACCGCGCACCCGAGGTCCACCGCACGGCGTGACGCGGCCAACACGACCGCCAGTGGGCCCAGGAACTCCAGGGTCACCGCGAGACCGAGGCCCACGCGGTCGATCGCGGTGTAAAGGGAGAGGTTCATGGTGGCGAAGACCGCCGCCAGGCACAGCAGCGGCCACCACTGGCGCCAGGTGAAGGCGCCCACCTTGGGCCTGCCCACCGCCAGCAGGACGGCTCCCGCGACCCACTGCCGTACGGCCACGACACCGGCAGGGCCGATGACCCCGAACGCCAACGCGCCTGTCGCGGCGCCGACTTGGTTGGACAGGCCACTGCCGAACATCATCGCCATGCCCGAGAGGCGCCCCCGCGAGCTGTTCGCCGGACCACCGACATACTTCGGGCCACGGATATGCTCCTGGCCGCCCTCGGCGGCGGCGTGCGTGGCGGGCATGGCGGGCACAGCCCGGCTCTGAGACGTTCGCATGCACCGCAGGATGCGCCACCTTCCCGCATACGAAAAATGCATGTGAGCACTCATCCATACGCTTTGGTTATCCATGGACTGAGGTGATCCATACACTGGGGCCATGGACCTGGAACTGCGGCATCTGCGCTGTCTGGTCGCCATCGTGGACACCGGCGGCTTCACCGATGCCGCCGCCGAGCTGGGTGTCTCCCAAGCGGCCGTCTCCCGCACGCTGGGCGGCCTTGAGGAGGTGCTCGGGGTGCGCCTGCTGCACCGCACCAGCCGGAGCGTCACGCCCACGACCGCGGGAGTCCAGGTGCTGGCCAGGGCCAGACATCTGCTCGCGGAGGCCGACGACCTCATCCGGGAGGCGACCACCGGACACACGCGGCTGCGCATCGGCCACGCCTGGTCGGCGATGGGGCGTCACACGGCGGAGTTCCAGCGCCGCTGGGCCGCCGGACACCCCGACGTCGAGCTGTACCTGGTCCGGACGAACTCCGCGACAGGCGGCCTCGCCGAGGGCCTGTGCGACCTCTCCGTCGTCCGCACCTCGTTCGACGAGACCCGTTTCGCCAGCGCCGTCGTCGGTCATGAGCGGCGCTTCTGCGCCCTGGCGAGCGACGACCCGTGGGCCAGGCGGCGCTCCGTCCCCCTGGCCGACATACGGGACCGCACACTCCTCATCGACCGGCGCACCGGCACGACCACCGCGGAGTTGTGGCCCGAAGAGGCCCGCCCCCCGGTGGAGTACACCCAGGACATCGACGACTGGCTGGCGATCATCGCGTCGGGCCGCTGCGTCGGCCTCACCCCGGAGAGCACCGCCAACCAGTACCGCCGCGACGGCATCGTGTTCCGCCCCCTGCGCGACACCGAGCCCATCGCCGTCCATCTCATCTGGCGCCGCCACGACCCGCACCCCATGACGCACGCCGCGGTGGCGCTCCTGTCCGACCTCTACCGCAGGTGATGCGCCGGACCGTCACGGCCGCACAGTGTGTGACCGACTCGTCGCCTCGCGCACCCGACCCCAACACCCCATGCTCAAGGTGATGTTGCTGTGGCAGACTGCGGCGATCGAAGCGTCTCGCAACAACGGAGAACGTCATGACCGCAGGTGCGCCCAAGCCGACGATCGACACCAGCAAGCCGCATCCCGCGCGCGTCTACGACTGGTTGCTCGGCGGCAAGGACAACTACCCCGTCGACGAGGCCGTGGGCGAGAAGCTGCCGCCCGAGGCGAAGGACGGCGCGCGGCAGAACCGCGCGTTCATGAATCGTGCGACCGCCTGGCTCGCCGGCGAAGGCGTGGATCAATTCCTCGACATCGGCACCGGTATCCCCACCGCGCCGAACCTGCACCAGATCGTCCAGGGGAAGGTGCCGTCGGCGCGGGTCGTCTACACCGACAACGACCCCATCGTGCTGCGCCATGCGGAGGCCCTCCTGGTCAGCAGCCCCGAGGGGCTGACCGACTACATCCAGGCGGACGTCCGCGAGCCGCTGGAGATCCTCGGGCACGCCCGCGGCCTCCTCGACTTCGACCGCCCGATCGCCCTCTCCCTCATCGCGCTCATGCACTTCCTGCCCGACGACCAGGACCCGTACGGCATCGTGCGCACGCTGGTGGATGCCCTGCCCTCCGGCAGCCACCTGGTGCTCTCGCACGCCTCGTCCGACATCTTCCCGGAACTGGCCGAGCAGGTCACCGCCGAGTACGCGAAGGGCGGCATCAAGCTCGGCTTCCGCAACCGGGCCGAGGTGGCCCGTTTCTTCGACGGCCTCGACCTCGTCGACCCCGGCCTGGTGACGGCCACGGAGTGGTTCAAGGGCGACGAACGGCCGGAGGCGGAGGACAGCGGAATCTACGCGGCAGTGGCACGCGTCCGCTGACAGAAGGCCCTAGTTGCCGGCGAACAGGTCGAGCAAGCCCTGTGGGGCGTCGTGGCGGAAGCAGCGTACGAGACTGTCGGCGGACTCGGCGGCGGTCTTCTCGCTGCGCGGGAACAGCGCCTCTTCGTAGGAGGCCAGTGCCGCCTCGACGTCTCCGGGACATGCCACGACGGCCGCCGCGAGTTCGGCTCCGTCGAGCATGGCGAGGTTGGCGCCCTCCCCCGCGAAGGGGGACATGAGGTGCGCCGCGTCGCCGAGCAGCGTGACGCCCGGGACACGGTCCCAGCGGTGGCCGATCGGCAGGGCGTGGATCCGGCGGGGGACCAGCGCTCCGTCGGCGTCGGCGACCAGCGCCTGCAGACTCTTGTCCCAGTCGGCGAAGTGCTCCAGCACGGAGGACTTGGCGAGGCCGGTGTCGTCGGCGGTGAAGTCGATGGTCGAGATCCAGTCCTCGGGAGCCCTGAGCGCGGTGTAGACGTGCAGGCTGCCGTCGGACTCGCGGTGGGCGAGGAAGCCCTTGTCCTCGCCGAGCGCGAGGAGCATGCCGCCGCCCACGACCGCGGCGCTGTCCGGGTGGCGTACGTCGGCGTCGACGAGGTCCACCTCGACGAAGGAGATGCCGGTGTAGGCGGGCACGGCGTCCGAGACCAGCGGGCGGATCCGTGACCAGGCGCCGTCCGCCCCGATCAGCAGGTCGGTGGTGAAGGCGGAGCCGTCGGCGAGGGTCACCTCGTGGCGGCCGCCGCCGAGCGGACGCGCCCCGGTGATCTTCGCACCCCAGTGCACGGCGCCGTCGGGCAGCGAACCGAGCAGCAGGTCACGCAGTTGGCCGCGATCGACCTCGGGGCGGCCGCCGTCGCCGTCGTCCGCCTCCTCCATGCGGACCACGGCGTCCTTGTCGAGGACGCGCATGGCCTCCCCGCCCGGGTGGATGAGCGCGCGGAACTCCTCGTACAGACCGGCGGCGCGCAGGGCGGCCTGCCCGGAGTCCTCGTGGATGTCGAGCATGCCGCCCTGGCCGCGGACGGCCGGTGAGGCCTCCAGGTCGTACACAGCGGCGTCGATGCCGTTGACGTGCAGAACGCGGGCCAGAGTGAGGCCTCCGAGACCTGCGCCGATGATTGCTATGGAGTGGTGTGTGGTCATGGTGGTGCTCCTTGGGCGTGGTGATGTGGTGCCGAGGGGGGGCGGAGGGGTGCCGGTTTTCGGCTTGCGCTCGGCTCCAGGGAGGTTCACCCCCCCTGAAGCGCTCAGCCTTGGGACGTGCTCAGCCCTTTGGCGTCGGGAGCCGGTACGGGCGTGCGCAGGATGCCGTTGATCAGCGTCCTGAAGCCCCAGGAGATCCGGTCCTCCGGCCGGCCGGACACGAGCTCGGCGGCGAGCCGGGCGACGTGCGGGTGCGTCCGGCCAGACGCGTCCCGCAGGGTTCCGGCGAGCGCGTCCCACTCCTCCTGGGCGCCAGTGGCCTGATCGGCCGGGGAATGCTCGGCGGCGGTCGCGGTGGCGTACTGCAGCAGCAGGTCGACGCCCCATGCGGCCTGGCCGGGCGGTACCCCGCCCTCGTCGAGCAGGGCGAGCAGGGTCTCGATGAGGCGCAGATAGTGCTCGCCCCGGGGCCGGGCCACGAGCGCGGCCTTCGCCAGGCCGCGATGGCGGAAGAGCACCGCGGTGTAGGAGGTGAGAACGCCCTCCAGACGCTCCTGCCAGTCGCCCCCCGCCTGCGGCGCCTCGACCGCCGCGAGGAGTTCGTCCAGGATCGCCGCGTGCAGCTCGGCGGTGTTGCGGACGTAGACGTACAGGGAGGCGGGCCCGGTGTCGAGCTCCTGGGCGAGGCGGCGCATGGTCACCTTGCCCAGGCCCTCGACGCGCATGATCCCCATCGCGGCGGCCACGATCCCGGACCGGGTGAGGGCGGGCTTCGCGGGGCGCTCGCGGCGGCTTCGGGGGGCGTCGGAATGAGCTGTCATACGACCAGTGTAACGAACATGTTCGTTACGAGCATGTTCGGAGCGAGCATGTACGGAGCGAACACGTTCGTCAGCGGAGTGCCGACAGCCCTGGCAAGAGCCCGGCACCAGCCCCGTCGGCAGCCCTCCAAGAGCCCGGTGCCGGCCTCACTCCCAGGCACTTGGTTGGCGATCAGCAGGGGCGGGCATGAGCGTGGGACAGCACCGGCCGCGCATGACAGGGCGTGGCCCCGGCGGGCGGAAGTCGCCGCGAGTACGCCGGTTGTCCCAGGGGAGGGAAGTGAGTTGCCATGCGTGCGCACCAGCGCGCCCATCGGCACGTCGCCCGCGTCGAGTACACATTGCCGCAGGAAGCCGCATCGGCCGGCCGGGCGCGGAGGCTGACCTCCGCGTTCCTCACCAGGCCCCGGCGGCAGCTGACGGGCGTGGACGCCGAACGTGTGGACGATGCCACACTGATCGTGTCCGAACTCGTCGCCAACGCCACCCAGCACGGCCGCAGCCCATGCCGACTGCGCCTGGAGGTGTCGGATGACCATGTGACGGTCGAGGTGCACGATTCGAGCCCCGAGGGCCCACGCGTGCTCAAGCCGAGCACCGAACGGGACAGCGGGCGTGGCCTCGCGATGGTCCGTCACCTCGCCGCGCGCCTCGAGGTCGTGGGCAGCGGCAGGCGCGGCAAGGCCGTCCGGGCGGTTCTCGCCTGACGACGCCGTGAGTCACGCGCCCGACCGGAACGGCGACGGGCACAGCCGCACGCCGCATCCGTGACCGCGAACGCATCCGCATCCGCGACCGCAACGTCCTCGCAACGTCGCCCGGAGTTGACTGAGGCACCGCCTCGACGGCGGCCCGGCAACGGTGACGGTGACCAAGGAGCGGCAGCCCATGACCGATACTCCACGCGTGGAGCTGACCCCTGCCGCCGCCGATCTGGTGCGACGCCTGCGGGACCTGCACGGTCCGCTGATGTTCCATCAGTCCGGCGGATGCTGCGACGGCAGTGCGCCCATGTGCTATCCGGAGGGCGAGTTCCGCACCGGCGGCTCCGATGTGTGCCTGGCCTCGCTGGCCGTCGAGGGCGTGGCGGAACCGGTCGCCTTCTGGATGTCGAGGAGTCAGTACGACGTGTGGAGCCACACTCGGCTGATCGTGGACGTCGTGCCGGGCCGTGGCAGCGGCTTCTCCCTCGAAGCCCCCGAAGGTGTACGTTTCCTCATCCGTTCCCGATTGGTCGGCACCTAGCCACCGGCCCTGCACCCGTCCGGCGCTGCCCTCTGGTGCACTTTCTGACCGACCCTCAGACTGGTGCGATTGGTCGGCAGGAGACTTCAGGGGGCATGGGTGGCAGCACGGCGCAGGCACATCTTGGGACGGTTCAGAACGGCGAGAGCGGCGCTCTCGGCCATGACGGCATTCGGCACGCTGGCCGGTGCGGCTCTGATGGGAGCGGCACCGGCCGGCGGCGTGGAGGCGGACGGGAGGACGGTCGCCTCGCGGATCGCGCCGGGCGTGGAGTACCGGCAGTTCGACATCGCGGCCTCGCACGGCAAGGCTCGCGCGCACGTCCTGGACGTCGACCTGAGCAACAAGAACACGAGCGTCGGCCTGCTCTATCCGGGCGCGGTGGGCGCCCGCTCCGTCGTCTCCGCGCTCGCGGACGGGGCGGGGGCCGTCGGCGGCATCAACGGCGACTTCTTCAACATTTCCGAGACCCAGCATCCGGGCGTCGAGGCCACCGGTGCGCCCGTCGGCCCTGCCGTCGCACGCGGCCGGGCCCTCAAGGCGGCGGTGCCGAACGGGCAGCGCTTCGGCCCCGCGATGCCGCCGGGCGTGACCACCGAGGCCGTGCTCGGCGTGGGCTATGACCGGCGGGCCCGCCTGGACAACCTCCGCCTCGAGGGTGAAGTGCGCACCCAGCAGGCCCGGCTGCCGCTCGGCGGGCTCAACCAGTACGCCCTCCCCGTGGGTTCCGTCGGCGCGTTCACCAGCGACTGGGGCAGCACCTCGCGGGTGCGCTCCACCTGCGGCACCGACACCAGCCGCGGCGCTCCCTGCAGCACGGACACCCATGAGGTGACGGTGCGCGGCGGCCGTGTCGTGGCGTCAGCGCCGACACCCGGCAGCGGACCGGTGGCCCACGGCACCACGGTCCTCGTCGGGCGCGAGGCGGGCGCCCAGCACCTGCGCAAGCTCTCCGTCGGCGACCGGGTCGGCGTCAAGCACCGACTGGTGGCGGCCGAGTCGCGCAGTCCGTTCCGCTTCGCGCTCGGCGGCTTCCCCGTCCTGCGCGACGGCGCCCCGCTGCCCGGCCTGGACACCGCCACCTCGGCCGTGCGGACGGCTGCCGGGATCTCCGACGACGGCCGGCGCCTCCTGCTCCTGTCCCTGGACGGCTCCCCCGAGTTCCGTACGGGACTGACCATCGCCGAAGTCGCCGACACCTTGCGGGGGTTGGGCGCACAAGACGGCTTCAGCCTGGACGGCGGCGGCTCCTCCACCCTGGTCTCGTCCGCCACGCTGGTCGCGAAGCTTCCGGGCGCCGAAGCCGTGACCGTACGCAATCACCCCAGCGGCGGCGTGGAACGCCCTGTGCCGAACGGCATCGGCGTGTTCTCCGCGGGCTGACCCGTGCCGGGGCGCGAACGCGTGCGCGGGTTCTCGACAAGTAGGGGGTGAGACCGCCGACCGGCGGTACGGATACGGAGGTCCCGTGACCACGGACCTGGACGACGACGAGCTGCTGGCCCGCACCGCGCGGGACCCGGCAGCCTTCGAACCGCTGGTGGTGCGCCACTCGGCGGCCCTCCACGGCTACTTCGCGCGCCGGGCGCCCGCGGCCGCGGACGATCTGCTCGCCGAACTCTGGCTGCGGGCCTACGCGGCCCGGCGCGGCTTCGACGCCGCCCGTGGGCCCGCGCGGGCCTGGCTGTTCGGCGTCGCCCGCAATGTGCTGTCGGCGCACTGGCGCCGGCTCGCGCAGCAGCGCACCGGCCCACCGGGCTCGCACGGTGACGACGACCCGTGGGAGGCGGTGGACGCGCGGCTCGACGCGGCCGCGGTGGGTCCGCAGCTGCGCGCACTCCTTGCCGGACTCCCGCCGGAGGAACGGGAGTTGCTTCTCCTGGTCGCCTGGGAGCAGCTCACGCCGGGCGAGGCCGCCGCGGCCGTCGGCATCCCCGCGGGGACGGCCCGCTCACGGCTGCACCGAGCCCGTACCCGGCTGCGCGCGAGCGCGCCCCTCAAGCTGACCGGAGACCTGTCATGACCGAACGCAGCGACCTGCTCGACTTTCCCGGTGCCGGGGACCTGATCGCCGCGGGCGACGTGGCGCCGCCCGCACCCGGGGCGGTGGCGGCGGCACAGGCCGCCGTGGCGGACGCCGCGCGGCGCGATACGACCGTCGTCCCGCTGCGCGGGCGGACAGTCCCGCGCCGCCGCAGGTTCCTGGTCGCCGCTGCCGCGGTGGCCGCGATCGCCGCGGGCGCCGTCGCCTATCCGGTGCTGGACCTGGGCGGCGAGCCGGCGGCCACCGCGTCGGCGGCCCAGTTCCTGAACGACATGGCGGATGTCGCGGCGGACGCCCCGGCGGCGAAGTCCCCGTACTGGAAGGTCCGTATGGAGACGGTGAACCAGGACGACGGGGATGCGACGACGACCACCTGCTTCGACCGGGCAGGCCGCATCTGGACGGTGGATGCGAGCGGTACGGTCCACGGGCCGGGCAAGGGGAGCAAGACCAAGAAGTGGCCCGTGGGCAACAAGTGGCTGACCTGGCCCGCGCTCGACAAGCTGCCCACGGGCCAGAAGGCGCTCAGCGCGCTCTTCCCGAGGGACGCCGAGAGCCGCCGCCACCAGGTGACCGCCCTGCTGGAGGACTCACCCGCGAGCCCCGAACTGCGTGCCACCCTCTTCCAGATCCTCGCGGACACCCCCGGCGTGAAGCTGATCGGTGACGTCAGGGACAGCAAGGGGCGCCCGGGTGTCGCCTTCGAGATCAGGTGGTCCACCATCGGGTTCTCGACCGGTCCCGGCAAGGACGTGAAGTACCGGATGACGGACCGCTACGTCGTCGACCCGGACACCGGCCTCCTCCTGGAGACGACCCACAAGAACCACGGCAAGAACGGCTCGGCGGACCGCTACACCTGGCTGGAGGTGGGCCCGGCCGACCGCGTCGGCTGAGCCTTCGGGGGCACCGGTTATTCACTCGGTGTCCCGCACCGCCACCAGCCCGTTGAACACGCCCACGTACGCGGTGCCGTCCGGCCCGAGGGTCACCGGGGCCCAGTTGTTGTCGTACGCGATGCCCGTGCCGGCGAGGCGCTTCCACTTGGTCTCGCCGGTGCGGAAGTCGACGGCCGTCAGGTACCAGGCGTCGACGCCGAGGCTGTTGGGCTCCTTCGTGTAGAAGTACAGCAGTCCGTTGGCGGTGGAGAGCTTGGGCACGTTCGACGGGGCGCGGACGTCGCTCTCCCACACCGTGTCGCAGCCGCTGCCGTCCTCGCGTACGTCGATCCTGCTGACGCCGCCGACGACAGTGCGCCCGAAGGTGAGCGAGGTGATGTTCTCGTAGCCGTAGTTGTTCTCGACGACGAGGCTGTTGCCCCAGCTGATCAGCGAGTTGTCGGTGGTGGACGCGCCGGAGCGGAAGACGGGGACGTTCATGCGGTCGTCGGCGTTGTCGGTGATCGCCACGTAGTCGTCGCCGCCCTGGCCGAAGAGGTCGGGGGTGGTGCCCGAACCCTGGTTCACCGAGCCGGGCTTGGTGCCCGTCCCCCGGTCGTACGTCTGGCGCCAGACGATTTTCGGGGTGCCGTCCGCGGCGGCGCGGAAGCTGTGGAGCGCGTGGTCGGAGACGATCGACACACCTTCCTCGGCGACGGAGAAGGAGTTCTGGATCTCCTCGCCGTCGAGTCGGATGGAGCGGACGTCCCCGGACGTGGGGTCCACCGTGCCGACGCGGCCCTGCCGGGTCACCCACCAGATGCGGCCCTCCCAGTCGGGCATCACCGAGGTGACCGGGTCACATTCGCCGCTCGGGTAGAGATTCGACCAGGTCACGCAGTCGTGCGGGACGTGCGCCGTCAGATCCCAGTCCTTGTCGACGACGAAGCGCCAACTGCCGTCCGCCGCCTGCTCGTGCGCGAGCCTCACGATGTGCTGCCGGGAGTCGGCGAGGACGAGCCGGTCCTCGTTGTCGAGGTAGGAGTAGGCGCCGCCCGAGGTGTCCTTGAAGATCTTCGAGAAGTCCAGGCGTGTGATGGCCTCGACGGTGGAGGGGCGCTGCGGGAGCTTGTACTCGGCGAGCGTGGCCATCGTGTCCGGGTCGAGCAGCTTGACCAGGAAGCCGGTGAACGTGCCGCAGACGGTGACGATGCGGCCGGCCTTGTCGAAGGTGACGGTGGCGCACTCACCGCCGAGCGCCGCCATCTTCTCGCTGCTGACCTGAGGCTTCTTCCCCAGCGGCCCGTTCCAGGGGTACGTTCCGCTGCCCGCCGCGTCCGCGTGCATGCCGCTGCGGCCGTTGGCGGCCAGATACGGGTGCTGCGGCGGCTGTTCGCCGGGCAGCGGGCGGGAGTCGGCGGCTGTTCCGGTGTACTGGTCGACGAGCCGGTGCCCCGGCGCCTTCGGTATGTCGTCCGCCTGGGCGACAGGCGCGAAGGACGCGGCCGAGAGGGTGAGAGCGGTCAGGGCGAGGGCACTGCTGAGGGTTCTGCGACGCGGCATGGGCCGAAGCTAGGGGCAGCGCCTTGAAGTGTCCATGGAAACATGACAGTTGTTCATGAACACGCAACGATCATGGCTGCAGGCCGCTGACGATGTCCGCGGCCGCCGTGACCCCGTTGTGGATGGTCGGCGCCATGCTCGAACTGGCCAGATAGAAGCCGAGCAGCGCACAGACCACCGCGTGCGAGAACTTCAGCGCGCCGTTGCGCAGAAAGACCACTGCCAGGATCACGAGCAGCAGCACCACAGAGACCGAGACGGCCATGGGGACAACCTCCTCCGCCACGTCAACATCGCGGCTTTGGGCCGAGTGTGGCGCAGCGGAGGGACCGTCCGGGCGACCGGCATGTCCTCCGAACGGGTGTTATGTGCCGGGACGTTGCTTCGGCCGGGCCGGGGCCTACCGCTCGCGGGTGTCGAGGAAGGCCTCGAGCCCCGCCAGGTCGTCCGTGTTCAAGTGGTCGACGCCGGCGGCGAGGAGCTCGCCCCACACCGCCTCGCGCGCCGGACCCGCCAGGTCGGGCGTCGCCCAGAAGCGGACGCGCTGCCCACGCTTGTGCGCGGCTCCGACGATGCCGCGCAGCTTGTCGCGCTCGACTGCGGGGATCGCGCCCACGCCCTGCCATCTGAAGTTGAGCGTCCAGTTGTCGCTGATCAGCGGGATGAGCGAGGCCGGCGCCGCGCTTCCCAGATCGGCGAGACGGCCGTCGTAGAAGGCGCGGCGCACGCGCTGGGCCTCCATGGGCGCGCGGGCGGCCCGGTCGCCGGAGATCACCGCGGTCACGGGACCGCGGCGCACCTTGCCGTGGGAGTACGTGGTGAACAGGTGCCGGTAGCGCCGCAGGTGCCGGTCGAGTTCCAGGTACGTCGCCGCGCCCTCGGTCTTGATGTCGATCAGGAGCTGGAAGGGGGTGCGGTGGTAGCCGCGGTACACGGAGCCGTGGTGGGCGCGGACGCGGGCCGCCAGGGGGTCCAGGTAGAGCGATTCGAGGGTGCGGGTGGGGTCGAGGTCGATCGGGTCGTGCGCGACCAGGAGCTGTCCGTCGACGAGGTAGATGTCTGCCTCGACGCTGCCGAAGCGGTGGTCGAGCGCGTCGAGCAGCGGCCGGGGGTGCTCGTAGTCGTTGTGCGCGTGGGCGCGGACGAGAGGTCGGGGATGGTGTCCTCGCTCGCTTGCCCGGGCGTACGCGGGGACGGCGGCGGTGCCGGCCAGTGCGGCACCGATGGTGAGGGCTCTACGACGGGTGACAAGTGCCACGGAGACTCCCGGAGGGACGAGGGGACGACGGGCGGGCCTCAGTGAGTATGAGGCCATGCACGCGTCAAGAAACCCCTCGGAGACGGGAGTTGGCGCTATCGACGCCCCTCGTTCATTGCGGACGCGTCACGCGTCCCGAGGGCCTCTCCCGCCAGTTCGGTCCAGTGGACGGTCCGCTCGCACCACCGCTCGAGGAGCACCCGGTCGTGGCCGACCGCGAGCAGCCCGGCGCCGCTCTCCCGCCGGTACTCCTCCACGGCGTGCACGAGTGCCGCCGTCGTCGAGGCGTCGAGCATCGCCGTCATCTCGTCGCAGATCAGCCAGCGCGGGCGGAGCACGAGGGCGCGGGCCAGGCAGGCACGCTGCAACTGACCGTCGCTGACCTCGTGCGGCCTGCGGCCGAGCAGGTCCTCGCCGAGGCCGACCGTGGCCGCCAACTCCCTTACGCGTACAGCGGCCTCGCCGCCACGCCCGGTCGCTCGCAGTGGCTCGGCGATCAGGTCCGTGAGGGTGAGGCGCGGGTCGGCGGAGAGGCGTGGCTGCTGGAAGACGACACCGAAAGCGGTGCGCTGGGCGCGGGGGGCGCGGTGCCGCCAGCCGCGGGCGGGCTCGCCGTCGATGACGACGCGGCCCGCGTCGGGCTTGTGCAGCAGCGCGGCCACGCGGGCCAGCGTCGACTTCCCGCAGCCGCTGGGGCCGAGGAGGCCGACGGAGGCGCCGGGCGCGAGCGTGAGGTCCACACCCCGCATGACGGGGGCGCGGCGGTCGTATCCGGCGGTGACGGAACGGAGTTCAAGCACGGGGTGCCTCCAGCACGGCCGCCGTATGAGGGTGGTGGCAGGCGACCCCGGCCACGGCTCGCGGCACGGTTTCGCAGGTCTCGTCCGCCCCGGCGCAGCGCGCGGCGAACGCGCATCCTTGCGGCAGCGCGGAGAGTTCGGGCGGCATGCCGGGGATCGGCGTGAAGTCCCGCTCGGGGAGGGCGTTCAGGAGGCCGCGCGCGTAGGGGTGCCGGGGTCCGGGGGTGCCGAAGAAGTCCTCGGCGTCGGCGAGTTCGACGATGCGGCTCGCGTACATCACGGCGACGCGGTCCGCGATGCGTTCGGCGGCCGCCAGGTCGTGGGTGATCAGGAGCAGCGCGCGGTCCTCGCCGACGTGCTTGCGCAGCTCGTCCACCGTGCGGTCGACGAGGTCGCGGTCGAGGCCCGTCGTCGGCTCGTCGGCGAGCAGCAGTGGCGCGTCGCCGATGAGCGCGAGCGCGGTGGCCGCGCGCTGGGCGAGGCCGCCGGAGAGTTCGTGCGGGTAGCGGTCCAGGTGTCCGGCGGGGAACGCGGCGCGCTCGGCGGCGTCCTCGGCGGCCTCGCGCAGCTGCGGGCGGCGCACGTCGGCCAGTTCCCGCAGGGTCTCCTCGAGCTGGGCGCGGACCGTGCGCACCGGGGTCAGGTGCGCGGCCGGGCTCTGCGGCACGAGGCCGACGCGCCGCCCGCGGACCGTGCGGGCCAGGGTGCGCTCGTCGGCGGTCAGCAGGTCGACGTCGCCGATGAACGCGGACCCGGCCGTCTCCGCGTTCTGCGGAAGCAGCCCGAGCAGCGCCGAGGCGAGCACGGACTTGCCGCAGCCGCTCTCGCCGACGAGGGCGAGGCACTCCCCCGCCGCGAGGTCGAAGCGGGCGTCGGTGACGGCGGAGACGTAGGTGTCGCCGCGCATGCGGAACCGTACGGAGAGTCCTCGTACGGAGAGCACCGGGGGTGAGGTGGGCGAAGGCGAGACGGGCTCGGTCACAGCATCAGCTCCGATCGGCGCCGGGGATTGATCCGTTCCCGCCAGGCGCCCGCGAGGCCCGCGATCGCCAGGGTGGGCACGATGATGAACAGGCCGGGGAAGAGCGTCGGCCACCAGTCCCCGGCGAGGAGCGAGCCGCGCGCGCTCTGCACGAGGGTGCCCAGGCTCGCCTGGTGGGTGGGCAGTCCGAGCCCGAGGAAGGACAGTGCGGACTCGTGCCAGATGGCGTGCGGCACCATCAGGACGGCGGCGAGTCCGGCTTGCGGGAGCACGCCGGGCAGCAGATGGCGCACGGTCACGCGCAGCCGCGATGCGCCGCCGGAGATGGCCGCGTCGACGTACGGACGTGATCGCAGCGAAAGGACCTCGGCGCGCACGATGCGGGCCGTGGACAGCCAGTGCGTGAGCGCCACCGAGACGACGACCGGCCATACGCCGGGCCGGAACATCGCCACGATGAAGATGCCGAGCAGCAGGTGCGGCACGGACGAGAAGACGTCCACGAGCCGCATCACGATCCGGTCGACCCAGCCTCCCGACGCGGCGGCGAGGGCGCCCACGGCGGTGCCGATGACGGTCGCGACGACGGCCGCCACGACACCCACCAGGAGCGAGACCCGCAGCCCGTACACACAGCGCAGGAGCAGGTCGCGTCCCACGTCGTCGGTGCCGAAGGGGTGCTCCCAGGACGGGGGTCGCAGCTTGGCCGCGAGGTTCACGGCCTGTTCGTCGAGGTTCACCAGGGGCGGCACGACGAGCACGGCGAGGACCACCGCCGCGACGATCACCGCGGAGGAACGCACCCGCCACGCGCGCGTGGAGCGAGTCTTCGACGCGCTCCCGAGGGAGGCACGCCAGGTCGTCGTCTCAGCCATCGAAACCCACCCTCGGGTCGGCGAGGCCGTACAGCAGGTCGGCCAGGAGGTTGCCGAGGAGCACCGCGGCCGTGGCGAGGACGGTGAGCGCGGCGAGCAGCGGGAAGTCCACGGCGGTCGCCGCCGACACGGTGGCCGCGGCGATGCCGGGCCAGCTGAAGACGGTCTCCACCAGGAGCGCCCCGGTGATCAGTTCGGGCACACGGGAGCCGATCAGCGTGAGCACCGGCAGCATGCCCGAGCGCAGCGCGTGCCCGAGCAGGACGGTCCGTTCCGCGAGACCACGCGCGCGTGCGCCCCGGACGGGGTCGTCGGTGAGCGCGTCGCCGACCCCTTGGCGTACGTAGAGCACGAACCACGGGAGCTGCGAGATCGCCAGGACGGCGGCGGGCAGCACGAGATGGCTCGCGACCTGCCCGGCGGTCACGGCCGAGCTCGCGGTGTCCGTGAGCCCGCCCGAGGGCAGCACGCCCAGCTTCAGGGCGAACAGCCAGACGGCGAGCAGCCCGATCCAGAACGGCGGGGCGGCTTCGAGCGTGTACGCGAGCGAGGTCACGGCACGGTCGAGCCAGCCGCCGGGGCGGCGCGCGGCGAGGACACCGAGCGTGGTACCGACGAGGATCGCGAGCAGGAACGCGGTGGCGGCGAGCAGCACGGACCAGCCGATGCGTTCGCCGATGACGTCGGAGACGGGCTGGCGCAGGGTGCTCGAATCGCCGAGGTCGCCGTGCACGGCCGAGGTCAGCCAGTCCCACCAGCGCTGTGCGAGCGGCTGGTCGACGCCGAGGTTGCGGCGCAGCTGGTCGAGGTTCTCCTGTGACGCGGTGAGCCCGGCCGTGCCCGCGTATGCCTTGACGGGATCGAAGGGGGACGCGGCGGCGATGGCGAAGACGCCGAAGGTGACGGCGAGCAGGACCGGGACGGCGAACAGGACCCGCCGTCCCGTCATGCGCGCCATCGGCCCCCAGGGGAGCTTCCGGAGCGCGGCCATCACTGCTGCG
Organism: Streptomyces sp. NPDC054872; assembly: GCF_053610705.1. Taxonomy (NCBI): domain Bacteria; kingdom Bacillati; phylum Actinomycetota; class Actinomycetes; order Kitasatosporales; family Streptomycetaceae; genus Streptomyces; species Streptomyces sp. NPDC054872. Next base: position 115,757 of record NZ_JBSGYY010000003.1, read on the forward strand.
GCTGCCAGTCCTCGACGTTCCACCACGGTCCTGACGCGAGGCCGTGGTCGTGCGGCTCGATCTGGGTGGTCAGGTCACCGAAGCGCTTGTCGACGACGTAGAGGTGGTCGATGTGGGTGAGGAAGGTGTAGCCCGGGTTCTTCACCAGCTCGCGCTGGATGGTGTCGTACGCGGCCTGCCGCTTGGCGTGGTCGCCGCTCTCGCGGGCCTCGTCGAGCGCCTTGTCGACCTTGGGGTTGTCGTAGTGGGCCATGTTGTTGAAGCCGTCACCGGCGAGCGAGGACTTCAGGAGGGTGTACTGGTCGAAGTCCGGGTCGGCCGGGGAGCCGCCGCCCGCGAGGACCGCGTCCTTGGGCATGCGCGGCTCGATGACCTCCCATGTGCCTGCCTGGACCTCCACCTTGATGCCGATCTTCTTGGCGTCGGAGGCGTAGGCGAGGGCGTGGTCCTGGCGGAGCTTGTCGCCGGAGAGGTACCAGAGCGGGAACGTCGCCCGGACGCCGTCCTTCTCGCGGATGCCGTCCTTGCCCGGCTTCCAGCCCGCCTCGTCGAGGATCTTCTTGGCCGCGGCGAGGTCGTGCTTGCGCTCCGTGCCCTTGGTGAACCAGGGGCTGTCCGTGGGGACCGGGCCGTAGGCTTCCTTGCCCGCGCCGTCCAGGATCGAGTCGACCATGGCCTTGCGGTCGACGCCGGTGTCCAGGGCGCGCCGGACGGCGGTGTCTCCCGCGACCTTGTTGCCGGTGGGCAGGGTCACCACGCGGTAGTCGAAGGTCGTGGCGGCGTACGACTTCTTGTTGCCGTCGCGTCCGTACTTCTTCGCGAGGTTGGGCGGCAGGATCGCGCCGTCGAGCTCACCGGCGTCGAGCCGGGTGGCGCGGATGTCGTCGTCCTTGATGATCGCCATGGTGAAGTTCTTGACCTTCGGCGCGCCGCCCCAGTAGCCGGGGTTGGCCTTGAAGGTGAGCTTCTCGCCCTTGGACCACTTCACCAGCTTGTACGGGCCCGTGCCGACCGGCTTGGTGGTGAACTCCCCGGTGTTCACGTCCTGCTTGCCGGCTATGTGCTCGGGCGCGATCGGCAGGACGGTGCGCTCGGCGAACGGCGCGTAGGGGTACTTGAGGTGGAAGACGACGGTGTCGTCGTCCTTCGCCTCGACGTCTCTGACGGCGTCGAGCTCGGTCTTGGCGGCGTTGTTGGTCTTCTTGTCGAGGATCGTCTCGTACGTGAAGACGACGTCCTTGGACGTGAAGGGCTTGCCGTCGCTGAACTTGACGCCCTCGCGCAGCTTGTAGGTGTACGTCTTGCCGTCGTCGTCGACCTTGGGCAGCTCGGCCGCGAGGGCGGGCTTCAGTTTCATGTCGGCGTCGTGCGTGAGCAGACCGTCGAAGATCTTGGAGTTGCCGTCCTTGCCGTAGCCGAGGAGCGGGCTCAGGGTGTCCGGTTCGTACGCGATGCCGACGACCGCGGAATCCTTGGCGCCGCCCGCGCTCTTCCCGTCGCCCGGCGCCGAACAGGCCGACGCGGCGACCGCCAGTGAGGCGGCCGCCGCTACCGCGCCCGTACCCCGTATCGATCGGGCCCTCATGCTCCACACCCCTACTGAAGATCAAACGTTATTGCGAACGGGTCGCAATTATGCCTCATGTAATGGGTGGGTAAAACGTGCGGTCCATACCGAGTGGATCACGGTGCCCGGGTCCCGGGAGGGGTCAGGGAGCCGGCAGATGCACGCGGGCGGCCAGCTCCTCCCGGTGGCGCCCCACCGTGCCGAGCGCGATCGAGTCGGCCTTGGCCCGCTTGAGGTAGAGGTGGACGGGGTGCTCCCACGTCATGCCGATGCCGCCGTGCAGCTGGAGCGCCTCCTCGGCGACGTGCACCGTGGCCGGTGACGCGTAGGCCTGCGCGAGAGCCGCCGCGACATCGGCGTCCTCGTCTCCGGCGGCCAGGGTGTCGGCCGCGTTGCGAGCGGCGGCACGGAGGTTGACCACCTCCAGCCAGAGCTGGGCCAGGCGGTGCTTGAGCGCCTGGAAGGACCCGACCGGGCGGTTGAACTGGTGCCGCTCCTTCGTGTGCCGGACCGTTTCGGTCAAGCACCAGTCGGCGAGGCCCAGTTGCTCGGACGCGAGGAGTCCGGCCCCTGCCCGCAGCCCTCGCCGTACGGCGGGCGCGGCCTCCGGGCCGACCGCACGCGCGCGTGCCCCCTCGAAGGTGACGGTGGCCAGCGGCCGTGTCAGGTCGAGCGAGGTCTGGGGCGCGACGCTCACACCTGCGTCGGCCGCGTCCACCGCGTACAGCCCCGCGTCCGTCGGCACGAGAAGCACGTCGACGGCGACCGCGTCGGCGACACCGGTGACGCTGCCGTGCAGGGCACCACTCTCCACCCGTACGTCGGGCAGGGCGCCGCCGGGAGCGGTGGTCAACGGCACGGCGAGCGCGCCGATCGTGCGTCCCGAGGCGAGCGCGGCGAGGAGTTCCCTCGCCGCGTCGCCGTCGCAGGCCAGCAGCGTCTCGGTCGCGATGACGGCACTGGTCAGATAGGGCACGGGCGCCACCGCGCGGCCCAACTCCTCCAGGACGACGGCGGCTTCGCGGTGCGTGGCTCCCTGACCGCCGAGACTCTCGGGCACGAGCAGGCCCGCGAGCCCCATGCCGTCCGTGAGCGCCTTCCACAGCTCGCGGTCGTGCGGTTCCGCGGTCTCGGTGCGGGCGAGCACGGCGGTGGCGTCGCAGTGGTCGGCGAGGAGGCCGCGCACCACGGAGCGCAGCGCCTCCTCCTCTTCGGAGTACAGCAGGTCGCGCGGCGCGGGCTGCGGGCTCTGTGCGGTCTGCGTACTCATCGGGCGAGGTCCTTCCAGGCGACGTCCTTGTCGGTGCGCGGCTCGGAGGGCAGTCCGAGCACGCGCTCGGCGACGATGTTGAGCAGCACTTCGCTCGTGCCGCCCTCGATGCTGTTGCCCTTGGCCCGCAGATAGCGATAGCCCGCGTCACGGCCGACGAAGTCGACCTTCGCGGGCCGCCGCATCGTCCAGTCCTCGTACAACAGCCCTTCCTCGCCCAGGAGTTCCACCTCCAGGCCGCTGATCTCCTGGTTCAGACGGGCGAACCCGAGCTTCATGCCCGAGCCCTCCGGACCCGGCTGCCCCGCGACGAGCTGCTGCCGCAGGCGCTCCCCGGTGACCCGGGCGACCTCGGCCTCGACCCACAGCTTGAGAAGCCGCTGGTGCAAATCGTGCGTGCGCAGCTCGGGACGATCGCGCCAGACCTCGACGACCGGGCCGATCATGCCGCCCTCCCGCGGGATGCGGCTGCCGCCGATGGACACGCGCTCGTTCATGAGGGTGGTCTGCGCGACCTTCCAGCCGTCGCCGATCTCGCCCAGGCGGTGCGCGTCCGGGATGCGTACGTCGGTGAGGAAGACCTCGTTGAACTCGGCCTCGCCGGTGATCTGGCGCAGCGGGCGGACATCGACGCCCGGGTCGGTCATGTCGCAGACGAAGTACGTGATGCCTCGGTGCTTGGGCACCTCGGGGTCGGTGCGGGCGATGAGGATGGCCCAGCGGGCGGCGTGCGCGCCGGACGTCCACACCTTCTGCCCGTTGACCACCCAGGCATCGCCGTCACGGACGGCGCGGGTGCCCAGGGCGGCGAGGTCGGACCCGGCGCCCGGCTCGCTGAAGAGCTGGCACCACACCTCGTCGCCGACCCACAGCGGACGCAGGAAGTTCCGCTTCTGCTCCTCGGTGCCGAAGCGCAGGATGGTCGGCGCGGCCATGCCGAGGCCGATCCCGATGCGGCGCGGGTCGTTGTCGGGCGCGCCCGCGGCCTCCAACTCGGCGTCCACGACAGCCTGCAGGGAACGCGGAGCCCCGATACCGCCGAGCCCTGCCGGGTAGTGCACCCAGGCGAGACCGGCATCGAAGCGGGCCTTCAGGAAGGCCGCTCGTTCCGTCGCCGCCGGCGGATTCGCGGCGAGGAACTCCTGGGTGCGCAGACGCAGTTCGGCGGCATCGGTCATGCGTCGCCTCCCGCGGGGACCACGGCCACCCGCCCCGTGGTGACGCCGTCCGCGACCCGCTGGACGGCGGCGGCAGCGTCGCTCAGCGGCACGCGCTCGCTGATGAGCGGCTTGATGGCGCCCTTGGCCGCGAGCTGGGTGAGTTCCTCGTGGCAGCGGAGGATGGCCTGCGGGTCCTTGGCGTTGTAGAGACCCCAGTGCAGTCCGAGGACCGCGTAGTTCTTCACCAGGGCGTGGTTGAGCGCGGGTGTCGGGATGACACCGCTCGCGAAGCCGACGACGATGATCCGCCCCTCGAAGGCGACGCACTTCGTGGACTGCGTGTACGCGTCGCCGCCCACGGGGTCGTAGATGACGTCGGCGCCACGGCCGCCGGTCGCTTCCTTCACCGCGCCGATGACGTTCTCCGTACGCCGGTCGATGACCAGGTCGCAGCCGAGCTCCCGCGCGACCTCGGCCTTCGCCGCGCCGCCGACGACACCGATGACCTTGGCGCCCGCCGCCTTGCCGAGCTGGACGGCGGCGCTGCCGACGCCACCGGCTGCCGCGTGCACCAGGAGGGTCTCACCCTCCTGGAGGTGTGCGCGGCGGTGGAGTCCGAACCAGCCCGTCTGGTAGCCGATGTGCAGCGCGGCGGCCTCGGCGTCGTCCAGGGCGTCGGGTGCGGGCAGCACGGCCGCCGCGTCCGCGATCGCGTACTCGGCGAAGCCGCCGTACGGAAGAGCGGGGTTGGCGATCACGCGCCGCCCGTCCTCGGTCTCGCCGCAGATCTCCACGCCGGGCGTGAACGGCAGCGGGGGCGTGACCTGGTACTGCCCGCGGCAGAGCAGGGCGTCCGGGAAGTTGATGTTGGCGGCGCGGACCTTGAGGAGCAGTTGTCCCTCGCCGGGCACCGGCCGGTCCACGTCTTCGAGGCGCATCACCGCGCTCGGCTCGCCGTTCTGGTGCACTTGCCATGCCTGCATGCGGGGCCTCCACGGGGCTTTCGTAGACCGGGCTCCGTCGCATACTAAGCGGTCGCTTGCAGGCAGGGGAACCGTCTCGTCAGTCCGTTTCGCGCTTCTGCCGGGAGGGCCGCGCCCGTACGTGCATCCGCTCGCCCTGCGGCCCGAACAGGCTGAGAAATTCCGCGGGCCCCTCCCCCGTGGACCCGAACCAGTGCGGAAGCCGCGTATCGAACTCCGCCGCCTCGCCCGCCGTGAGGATCACGTCATGATCGGCGAGTACGAGACGCAGCCGGCCGGACAGCACGTACAGCCACTCGTATCCCTCGTGGGTCTGGAGGTCGGGCTCCGTGGAACGCTGGGGCTCGAACACCTTGTACGCCTGGAGACCGCCGGGCTGGCGGGTCAGCGGGACCATCGTGCGGCCGTGCCGGACGATCGGCTTGGCCCGGACCCGCGGGTCGCCGACGGGCGGGGCGCCGACCAGCTCGTCCAGGGGGACCTGGTGGGCGCGAGCGATGGGGAGCAGGAGTTCGAGGCTGGGCTTGCGCCCCCCGGACTCCAGGCGCGACAGGGTGCTCACCGAGATCCCGGTGGCCTCCGCGAGGCCCGCGAGCGTCGCGCCGCGCTCCTTGCGGATCCTCCGCAGCCGAGGGCCCACCTCGGCCAGCACGCCGTCCAGATTCGCGCCGTCGTCACCCTTCGCCGCCACATCCGCCGCCTTGCCCGCTGTCTCGTTCTTTGCCATACCTCCATTGCAGGATCAGCAAAGGAGATTGTCAATAACGCACCATTGCCGGGACAGCTCCCGCTGCGGGCCGGCGGCACGACGTGCGCACGAGCATGGAGCTTTCGCGCATGACGCGGTATCGATGCCGTCATGACGGCCCATATGAGCGATGGCACGCCACCGGGACTCCCGGCCCCCGCCCCGCCCGGCACGAGCGCCCTGCCCGCGGGGACGTACGACGGATCAGTCGTCCTCGTGACCGGCGGCGGCAGTGGCCTCGGCAAGGCGATCGCCACGGAGTTCGCGCGGCTCGGGGCGGATCTCGTGATCGCCGGCCGCAAGGCAGAGCGGCTGAAGGCGGCGCGGGACGAACTCGCGGGACTCGGCGGGCGGGTGGCGGCCACCCCATGTGACATCCGGGACCCGGAGCGCGTCGCCGAGGTCTTCGACGCGGCTCAGGAGGCGTACGGCCTGCCGGATGTCCTGGTCAACAACGCGGCGGCGAACTTCCCCGTGCCCGCCGAGGACATGTCCCCGAACGCGTGGCGCTCGGTCGTGGACATCACGCTGAACGGAACGTTCTTCATGACGCGGGAATTCGCCCGCCGCCACCTCGCGGCGGGCACACCCGGCTCCGTCATCAACATCGGGGCGTCGTACGCGTGGACGGGCGGCCCCGGCTTCGCGCACAGCGCGGCGGCCAAGGCGGGCGTGAAGAGCCTCGTCGAGAGCCTGGCGGTGGAGTGGGGCCCGTACGGGATCCAGGTCAACGGCCTGGTGCCGGGGCTGATGCCGCACGAGGACATGACCGCCGACATCCGCGGAAACCTCGACCGGGCCGCGAGCACGGAGGGACGCGAACCGAGCTCCCTTCGGGGGGAGTTGGGATCGCGCCAGCCGGCCCTGCGTGTCGGCGCCCCGCGCGAACTCGGCTGGGCCGCGACCTTCCTGGCCTCGCCCTACGCGCGGTTCATCACCGGGCACACCCTGGTCGTCGACGGCGCGAACTGGCAGCGCAGGGGCCTGGTGAGCCCGGAGGTGGTGACCGTGCGCGAGCAGCTGGGGCGGGGCCCCTTCGAGGCGTAGCGCCACCTCACGAGAGCCGCGGCGGGCCCTACTTCCCCTCGAAGGCGGCGGCCCGCCGCTCCCCCTTCGCCGCGTACCCGGCACGCGAGTCCTCGGACGTCAGCGTGATCGCCGCGTTCATCGCCACCCGGTCGAGAGCCGCGTCCATCCCCGCGTCCGCGTACGCGTCGATGCCCCGCTTGATGCCCTGGACGGCCAGCGGGCCGTTCGCCGCGATCTCCGCGGCGATCTCACGGGCCGTCTTGGTCACCTCGTCGACGGGAGTGACGAGTTGGACGAGCCGCAGCCGTTCAGCTGTGGCCGCGTCGATGCGGCGCCCGGTGAGCGAGAGCAGCTTGGCCCAGCCCGCACCGGCCTCGCGCGCGATGCGCAGATCGCCGCCCGCGTCCACCGCGACCCCGATCTGCGCCTCGGGCAGCGCGAACACCGCGTCGTCGGACGCGATCCGTACGTCCGCCATCAGCGCGAGTTCGAAGCCGAACCCGAGGCAGTACCCCTGCACGGCGGCGACGATGGGCTGCGGGAGACCGGCGAAGGCGCGGAAGCGTTCATGGACCCAGCGCAGGGCCTCGTAGTAGTTGCGCGTGCGCTCGGAGCCCGAACGGCCCTCGATGGCACCGCCGACGTGCGCGGTGATGTCGATCCCCGCGCAGAAGGCCCGCCCCTCCGCCCGCAGCAGCACCACCCTGATCGAGTCGTCGAAACGGATCCGGTCGGCGAAGATGCCCAACTGGCGCGTGGACTCCCAGCTCCACGCGTTGAGCTTCTTCGGGTGGCAGAGGGTGAGGACGCCGATGCCGTCCTCGATGTCGAGGCGCAGCCGCTCCTCACCCTCCGGGATGTCCGTGCCGATGGTGTCGATCATCCAGCACCAGCTCCTGCCTACGTTTCTGACGGCCCGTCAGTGATGTGACGCGCCGTCAGCTTAGTGGCGCGGGCTCAACGGCTGAAGACCTCGAAGGACACCGCGGGCTTCCCGCCGAAACGCGGCGCCACGCGCTGCGCGTTGCCGGTCAAGAACTCCCGGCAGTACTTCTCGGGGTCCTCCTGGGTCAAGCCCTCGATGTACGTGCGGTGTTCGAGGAGCGAGCGCACGGACCGTTCGAGCCCCGCCGTGGCGTCCGCGGCGTGCGTGGGCGACGAGGAACCGGCGACGGCCACCCAGCGCACGCCGTTCCAGGGTTCGAGCGCGTCCTCCTCGATCAGCTCGGGGAAGATCCAGCGGTTGCCCGCGTCGGCCACGGCGTCCAGGGTGGCGCGGCCGACGGCGACGTGGTCCGGGGTGTTCCAGGCGACGCCGCCCCACGTGTCGCGGTGGTTCAGCGTGATCACGAGCTCGGGCCGGTGCCTGCGGACCGCGGCGGCGATCTCCCGGCGCAGCGTGATCCCGTACTCGATCACGCCGTCCCTGTGGTCGAGGAACTCGACGGTCGACACGCCGACGACGGCCGCGCTCGCCCGCTGCTCGCGCTCGCGCAGCGGGCCGCACGTGGCGGGCTCAAGCGTGTCGATGCCCGCCTCGCCGCGGCTGGCCAGCAGGTAGGAGACCTCACGGCCGCCGTCCGTCCACCCGGCGATCGCGGCCGAGCAGCCGTACTCCAGGTCATCGGGGTGGGCGACGACGGCGAGGGCCCGCTGCCAGTCCTCGGGCATGGGCGTGAGCTGGTCGTTCTCGTTCAACGGCTCTGTCATGCCCGCAGCCTAGCTTCGCGGGACCCTGTCGCGGAGGGCTCAGGCCTCGCCCCTCGCGAGGGCGAGGAGCCGGTCCAGGACGCGGGGCGAGCCCACCCGGAGCCCGTCGTGCTCGTACTCGTCGGTGACCCAGGTCCGCAGGCCGCGGATGGAACGGGCGGTGCGCAGCGAGTGGCCGGTGTCGACGTACATGTCGTCGTGGTAGATCGCGGCGGCGGCCGGCACCTCGTTCGCGGCCAGGCGCGCCGTGTCGTACAGCGGCGCCCAACCGGTGCGCGCGGCAAGGAGGTCGGCGGTCTCCCGCAGCGGCCTCAGGGCCGGGTCGCAGTCGAACTGCCAGCGCTGGACGGCTTCGCCGGTGAAGAGGAGCGGCGCGTCCCCGGCGAGCGCCTTGCCGGGGTCGAACTGCGGGAACTCGCCGCGCAGCCGCTGGGCCGACCAGTCGGTGGGGCGTTCGCCCTGGCCGTAGATGGTCTCGTGCAGCAGGGCGAAGAGCGGGTGTCCGCGGTGCGAGAGGGCGGTCTGTACGGCTTCCTGGAAGGCGTCGGAGAGCGTGTGCCCCGCCGGGGTCCGCACGAAGGCGTCTTCGAGGAGGTAGTGGAGGCGGTGGCTGCCGTCACTCATGCCGAGCAGCATGCCGAGGGACTGGAACGCCTCGACGGTGAGCCGGTAGCCGCCGTCGAGCACCGTCTCGTGCTCGGCGAGGTGTGCGGCGATGCGGCGGGCGCGCTCGACGTCCTGGGGGTAGCGGGCGTAGTGGGCGGCGGTCTTGCGCTCCATGCGCGGATAGGCGGCGCGGTAGACGTCGTCGGCGTGGCCGTCGAGTGCGGGCAGCCCGCCGGTGATGATGGCGGTGTGCAGTCCTTCGGGGGCCGCCGAAAGGTAGTGGGTCGCGCAGAAGCCGCCGAAGCTCTGGCCGAGGACGGTCCAGGGGGCGCCGCCGGTCAGCTCGCGCCGGATCAGCTCGCAGTCGCGGACGATCGAATCGGCGCGGAAGTGCGTCAGGTAGTCGGCCTGTTCACGGGGGCCGCCGCGCAGCGGGAGCGTCTGGCGCGTGGCCGGGGTGGAGCTGCCTGTGCCGCGCTGGTCGAGGAGCAGTACCCGGTAGTCCTGCAGGGCCCTGCCGAGCCACGCCTCTTTGCCCACGAAGCGGTTGGCCCCGAATCCCGGGCCGCCCTGGAGGTACACCAGCCACGGCAGGTCGGCCCCGTGGTCCCCGTGCGTGCTCGCCACGGCCTCGCGGGCGAAGACCTCGATCCGCTCCCCCGCCGGGTCGTCGTGGTCGAGGGGCACGGAGAAGCGGTGGTCGGTGAGGACGACGCCGGGCTGACGGTAGGAGGCGGTGGCGGTCAAGAGGGCTCCTGGGGCGAATGCGGAACGGGACGCTTCGCCCCAGTTCAGCACACCCATCGCGCGGGTCGTCAGCGGGTCTTCAGTGCATGGGCGCGGTCAGCGGGGCGCCAGACTGGATCGTCGCACCACGAGCTCCGGCTGGAGCACCACCCGCCGGTGATCATGGTCGTCGGTGTCCGACTCGGTCTCCTCCAGGAGGAGTTCCGCGGCCATCGCGCCCATCTTGATGGCGGGCTGGCGCACCGAGGTGAGCGGGACGACGGCAGCGGCGGCGAACTCGATGTCGTCGTAGCCGACGATGGCGATGTCCTCGGGCACACTCACCCCCGCCGCGTACATCGCCTGAAGCACCCCCAGAGCGAGCAGGTCGTTGGCGCAGAAGACGGCGGTCGGCCGCTCGGCGAGGCCGAGGACGCGGGCGCCCGCGTCACGCCCGGCGGCCACGTCGAGGCGCTCGGTGGGCAGTTCCCGCAGCGCCGAAGCGGGCAGACCGGCCTCGGCGAGGGCCTGCAGCGCCCCTTCCCTGCGGTCCTTGACCTGGTTGAGTCCGGGCGGGCCGCTCACGTACGCGATGCTGCGGTGCCCCGTGTCGAGGAGATGGCGCACCGCGAGCGCCCCGCCCAGGACGTCGTCCACGGAGACGGAGCACTCGGTGGCGCCCTCGGCGACGCGGTCGACCAGGACGAAGGGGATGTTGTGCCTGCGGAAGGCCTCGATGTTGCGGCCCGTCGCGTCGGCCGGGGTCAGCAGGACACCGCGTACCCGCTGTTCGGCGAAGAGCGCCAGATACTCGGCCTCTTCGGAGGGGCTCTGTCCGCTGTTGCACATCATGACGCGCAGCCCCGCGTCGCGCGGGGGCCGCCCCCGGCGCCGCCGGCCCGGCCCGCCACAGCTTTTTGGCGCGAGGAGCCCCACCACCCCCCCCGAGACGGGGGGGCCCCCCCCCC